>NZ_CP068230.1:45000-287500 GCF_009183365.2 Shewanella algae | reverse complement strand
CCTACTAGCTAATCCCACCTGGGCTTATCCATCAGCGCAAGGCCCGAAGGTCCCCTGCTTTCCCCCGTAGGGCGTATGCGGTATTAGCAGTCGTTTCCAACTGTTATCCCCCACAAATGGGCAAATTCCCAGGCATTACTCACCCGTCCGCCGCTCGTCATCTTCAAAAGCAAGCTTTTGAAATGTTACCGCTCGACTTGCATGTGTTAGGCCTGCCGCCAGCGTTCAATCTGAGCCATGATCAAACTCTTCAATTAAAGTTTTGGTTGATTCCGAAGAATCGACTCAATGAATTCTGTTCGTATGAACACTCTTCATCGAGTTAAATCGTTTTGTCGATTTCTCAATGCCTGTGAGTGTCCACACAGATTTGCTTGTTTATCTTGTTAAAGAGCAATCCCTTAGGCGCTGCGGCCATCGGGTCAGGGCTGCGTATTCTACGCTTTCCTGCTGCGGCGTCAAGAGGTAATTACCATCTTTTTTCGCCTGTCGTTGAAAGGACTCGAGAGCCGTTTTTCTTCGACCCTGTCACGTCTTTCGCGTTGCCGCTGTGCCGTGTCAGTGGGAGCGCATTATAGGGAGCCAAAACTTTTGTGCAAGGGCTTTTTATAAGAAAAAAGATCGCTTGCCGATCTTTTAGGCAAAAACGATCTTTTTCTGCAATTATGGCTATTTTACGCCCTAATTTACTCAGTTTGCGGCCGACTTGGGTGCATTTTCCTGTTCAATAAAGCCTTCGAGTAAGGCTATCGCCTTTGGGTCACCCCAGTCGACGAAACTGCGGACAAAGGCAATCAGCTCCCCTTTACCATTAAGAATAAAGGTCGCCGGGATAGTATCGAGTGGGAATATCTGCCCCAACTGCATTTGTGGGTCGTAGTAACTGCGGAAATTTGCCATCCCCAGGGATTGTAGAAAACTGGCCACTTGCTCCTGGCCACCCTGATCGATGGAAATCGGCAGCAGGGCAAACTCCTTATCACTGAACTGCCCTTCAAGCCGCTCCAGAGCAGGCAACTCCCTGACACAAGGAGGACACCAAGTAGCCCAAATGTTGACCAACACCACTTTTCCCTTGTGTTGACTGAAATCCAATTGGCTACCGGTCTTATCCTGGAAGGGAACCACTTCCAGAGGGAAGCTGTGAGGGAGTACATTGATCTTGTCGACACTGGATTGGATCTGATTGTGATCCTTCGGCTGCATACCGGGATAAGCCTGCGCCCCCAGAGACAGGGACGCCAGCAAGAGTAATGAGTATCTGAGTTTGCTCATTACTTGTCTCGCTTCAATAGCTCATCCAACTGGCGTTGTTCTTCGGCAGACAGTTCGAGCGCTTTACCACCGGTAGTACGCTGTTTGCGGATGAAAATAAAGCCAATCAAACCACCGAACAACAGCAACGCCACAGGGCCCAGCCAAAGGACGTAGGTCTTGGTCTCAAGCCTTGGCTTATAGAGAACGAATTCGCCGTAGCGACTGGTCATGAACTGGACGATTTCATCATCAGCCTTGCCCTCTTCCACCATCTTGTACACTTCAAGACGCAGATCGCGGGCAACCGGTGAGTTGGAATCGATCAGGTTTTGATTCTGACACTGGGGGCAGCGCAGCTCATGAGCCAGCGACAATGCCCGCTTCTGCTTATCAGGAGAACTGAACTCGAAGGTATCCACCGGCGTTGCCGCCACCTGAGCGGCATAACCGAGCAGGAGCGCCGCAATAGCAAAGGTTTTCAGCAACAACTTTCTCATGACGCTTTATCCTTAGCGGCCTCGGCCTGCAACTGTTGGATCATGGGATACAAGGTTTCTTTCCAAACCCGCATATCTACCGGCCCGGCATAGCGATAACGAATGACACCGTTGTGATCCACGATGAAACTCTCCGGCGCACCATATACCCCGAGATCCAGACCGAGACGACCGTCCTTGTCATAGATATTCAACGTGTAGGGGTCGCCTTGGCGAGAGAGTTCTCTTACCGCCAGCGCCCGCTCGTCACGGTAGTTGATGCCATAGATGGGCACCAAGTTTTGTCGAGCCAACTGCATCAGGTAGGGATGTTCATACTTACAGGATGGGCACCAAGTCGCCCATACGTTCAGCATGGATACCTTACCTTTAAGATCTTCGTTGGTGATCATCTCTCCCGGCGTTTCCAGTTTCTCCAGCTGGAAGGCAGGCACAGGCTTACCTTCCAACGCAGAATCCAACTGCTGTGGATTCAAGAACAGTCCCTTGTAAAGGAAGATCCCCATCAAAAGAAACAATATCAGTGGAATAAAAAGTATTAGCTTCTTCATCTTCTTCTTACCTGTTTCAGGCTGTTGCCAGTTTGGCTTTCTTGGCTGCAGCCGCTTCTTCAGCGCGGGCTTTGGCACGATAGCGCTTATCTGAAGCCGCAAAGAAACCACCAACCATCATAAAGATACCGCCAAACCACAACCAACGAACAAAAGGTTTGTAGTTCAGTCGCACTGCAAACTCAGTACGGCTTACAGGGTCGCCCATAGTGACATAGAGATCCCGGAACAGACCCCAGTCGATACCGGCCTCTGTCATATCCATGGTGCGAACATTGTATTGACGACGATCCGGCTGCAACAGAGCAATCTTTTCGCCATCTTTCAGTATTTCAACCTGCCCTTGCTGTGCCGTGTAGTTAGGGCCAACAACGTTACGGGTTTCCAGATACTTAAAGGTGTAACCGGCCAACTCATGGCTGACGCCTGGGCCCATGCGCACACTCTTCTCAATAGAGTAGTTGGACACCATGGTGGCCCCCACTACAGAGACAGCAATACCCAGGTGGGCGATGATCATCCCCAGTTCACTGCGGCCCATACGCGCCAAACTGACACTGCCGTCTTTCGCTTTAATCACGTTGTAACCGGCACGCAGAGTCGCCAGCACAATCCAGACAGCCGCACCTATACCCAGTGCAACCCAGATGTTGAACTCACCACCGGCAATAAATGGCGCTATCACGCCCAGTACAGCTGAAATGATCGCAGGCAACAACAGCTGGCGCTTGAGCTCACCCTGCTTGGATTTTTTCCAGCGAATGATGGGGCCAATCCCCATAAAGCCGAACAGTACCAGCACGATGGGAACAAATACTGCATTGAAGTATGGTGGGCCAACGGAAATCTTACCCATGCCCAAAGCATCGATCAGCAGCGGGTAAAGGGTACCAAGCAATACGGTACCTGCCGCTACGGTCAGCAATACGTTACAGACCAGCAGCATGGTTTCTTTGGATTTCAGCTCGAAACGGGCAGGGCTGCTCATTTCACTGGCACGGAAAGCAAACAGTGTCAGCGAACCGCCTATGGCCAAGCCAAGCAGCAGTAGAATGAACATACCCCGGCTTGGGT
This sequence comes from Shewanella algae, assembly GCF_009183365.2. Classification (NCBI taxonomy): domain Bacteria; kingdom Pseudomonadati; phylum Pseudomonadota; class Gammaproteobacteria; order Alteromonadales; family Shewanellaceae; genus Shewanella; species Shewanella algae. The sequence continues at coordinate 284,121 of NZ_CP068230.1, read as the reverse complement.
CTGCCGCAAAGGAGTGCACTGAGGTCAGCACACCAGAACGAACGATAAAGGTACCCAATAAGCTCAGGGAGAAGGCAAAGATAGACAAGAGTACTGTCCAGTTACGGAAGGCACCGCGTTTCTCTGTCACTATCAAGGAGTGAACCAGCGCTGTACCGACCAGCCATGGCATAAAGGATGCGTTTTCAACCGGATCCCAGAACCACCAACCACCCCAGCCGAGCTCGTAATATGCCCACCAGGAGCCCAGTGCGATACCACCTGTTAGGAAAATCCAGGCGGCCAGAGTCCAAGGGCGGCTCCAACGAGCCCAGGCAGAATCGAGTCGACCGCTCATCAGTGCGGCGATGGCGAAAGCAAAGCTGACAGAGAAACCCACATAACCCAGATACAGCATAGGCGGGTGGAAGATCAGACCCACATCCTGCAGCATGGGATTAAGGTCGCGCCCTTCCGCCGGGATCGGGAATAAACGTTCGAATGGACTGGAAGTGAGTAGCATGAACAGGGTAAAGCCTATGGTGATCATCGCCAACACGGCCAATACCCGAGCGGTGAACACCTCTTCCAACCCCTTACTGAAGAAGGCTACAGCTGCAGCCCATACAGAAAGTGAGAAGACCCAGAACAACAGCGAACCTTCATGACCACCCCAAACTGCTGCAATCTTAAAGAAGATAGGCAATTGAGAATTGGAATGATGGGCCACATAGGCGACTGAGAAGTCATCGGTTGCGAAGCTGTAACCCAGCGCGATTACCGATAAAAAGATGAATAAAAACATACCGTAACTCAGAGGCCAGGCATAGCGCACTAAGTATTGGTCTTTGCGGGCAACACCGATCAGGGGGACGGTCATCAGCAGTACAGCGAACGCCATCCCTATGATCAATGAGAAATGTCCAAGTTCTGGGATCATGGGTTTTCCTCAGTTTCCAGGTCAATGTCTGCCAAGCTTCTTATTCTGGGCAGACGCACAACTACGGGGCACACACCATTACCTTGTTAACTTAATCACGGCTTAAAAGCCGTAACGGTTAACAGGTATATATTACGAATTTTTGCTCATTTTAGTATTTGCTTTTGTTCCTGTCTGCCACTTTCCACCAATTATGGGTTGCGGCTCTCATTCTCCGAGAGGCCAATATCAGTAGGGAAAAGGCGGCAAGACTCAAGGCTGTGACAGGCGTTAACTAGAGAAGTTTCATTGAATTTTTTGCTGAAATTTGGAACTGTGAACCAGTGCCCAACTATGACCATTAACCCAGATGGGGGGCTTATATTACTGTTCAATGAATCATCTTTCCGTATAATCTTGCAGTCAGGCCGTGCGGTAACCCCGCTTTGTCACAAACCAACGTGAAATAAACATAATGACCACTTTTTGGATTTTTATTGCGATTGTTGTGTTAGTCAGCCTGGGGCTGATCTGGCTTCCTCACTTCCGGCAACAGAAGCTGCTCAAGGCTGAAGAGTCCGGTGTCCGCAAACAGACCAACCTGGAACTGTTTAATGAACGTCTAGCCATTCTGGAGAAGGAACACCAGGAAGAACTGCTGGATCAAGACGAATTTGAATCCCTGAAAAAAGAACTGGAAGTCAGCTTACTGCAGGACATCAAACAAGGAGCCGACGAATCACTCGACTCTCAGGCTAAGCCTAAAGGGCTACTCTGGCCAAGTCTGATGTCGGTTGTATTACTGGTTGTTGCCGGCTACTCCTATCAGCAGTTGGGTGCCTATCAAAATATCGATTCGCCTCAACCAGAGAATCCCCATGCCGGTATGAGCACTGAGCAGATCATGATGCAGCGAGTGCAGATGATGGAGTCAGCTGTGCAACAGGAGCCTGAAAACAGCCAGGCTTGGTTCAGCCTGGGTCACGCCTATATCTCTGCCGGACAATATGATCAGGCAGTCGCGGCCTTCGATAAAGTGATCGAACTTGTGGGTGTACATGCCGAGCTGCTGGGTCCTAAAGCCACCGCCCTCTACTATAAGGCTGGCCAGCAGATGATCCCTGTGGTTCAGTCGCTGATCGATCAGGCACTGAAGCTGGATCCACAAGACCCTTCCACTTTACTGCTGGTTGGTATGGATGCTTTCTTTACCGCAGACTACAACAAGGCCATCGGCGCTTGGCAGACTATTCTCGACAGCGATAGAGCCGACGTGGATCGTGCCGCACTGATCAATGCTATCGACAGCGCCAAGATGCGTATGCAGGCAGAAGGTGGTGCCACCATGCCGAATGACGAAGCCCATAAAGGCCTGAAGGCAGCCACAGCCAAGACAGTGACACTGAATGTTTCTATCGCTCCTGAACTGGCAGCCAAGGTCAGCAATACTGATATGCTGTTCATCTTTGCCAGAGCGACGGAAGGCCCCAAAGTTCCACTGGCGGCCACCAAGGTGAGTGCCAAGTCATTACCTGTGACTGTGACTCTGGATGACTCCACCAACATGGGCGGCAACGTCAAACTCAGTGATGCAACCGACGTTGAAGTGATTGCGGTATTGTCCAAGCATGGCAGCGTTAAGCCTCAGCCTGGCGATCTGCAAGGTAAGCTGGCCAGCATTAAAGTTGGTGCCAGCGGCGAACTGGTGCTGGATACCGAAGTCCAGTAATCCTTGGTAAACAGACATAAAAAAACCGGCTGATGCCGGTTTTTTTATGATGATACCTGATTACTTGGACATGAACTCGATAGCGTTCTTGTAATCTTCATCAGTACAATCTGTGCACATGCCACCAGGAGGCATAGCGTTCAAACCAGACTTAACGCTGTTAAGCAGGGTGTCGATACCTTTGGCCAGGCGAGGCTCCCAAGCAGCAGCATCGTGTGCTTTAGGTGCACCGGCAACACCCATGCTATGGCAGACTTGGCAGGCTTTATTGAAAACGGCCTCACCTTCTTGGGCTGACACGTTCGCAGACATAGTCAATGCAGCTACTGCGGTCATTGCTAACAGTTTTTTCATGTTCAATGTTCCTAATGCAAATACTTACAAAGCTCAACGCTGCCCTTGGTTAAATAGGCAGACTCATTTTAGCTCGCTAAGAGTACAACAAACTTCAACAAATCTCATCTTTTTGTGATTAAAATCGCAGCTTGTCCTGTAAATAAGGACAAAGGTCGCGAATTCATTAATATATTAGTAACAGATTAAAAAGTTCCCAAAAATTCACTTTTATTGGAAGCATATCAAATTGCTGAAACTTAGTGCGATGCAGTGGTAAACCCCAGCCAGAGCATGTGTTAGTATCTCTTGTGTTTCCTTACCGCTTGTTATAGAGGGCTCAGTGGCAGAACCAAAACCTACATCACTGCTGTCGGCAAGCAGCCTCACTTGTATTCGTGAAGAGCGGATACTGTTCGATGAACTCAGCTTCGATATCAACCCTGGCGATATAGTCCAAATTGAAGGTCCCAACGGCGCAGGTAAAACCAGCCTGCTGCGGATCCTTGCAGGCCTGTCGCGCCCATACGGGGGGAAAGTCCTGTTTCAGGGAGAAGCTATCACTCGTTGCCGCGATGAGTTCAATGAAAACCTGCTTTATCTGGGCCATCTCGCCGGCGTGAAAAGCGAACTCACCGCCGAGGAAAACCTTAACTTCAATTTAAGAATCAGTGGGTATGATGACTTTGATGCACGGGAAATCCTTGCCAAAGTCAACCTGACCGGGTTTGAAGAAGCGCTTGCAGGCCACCTTTCTGCTGGCCAACACAGACGAACCGCACTCGCCAGGCTCTGGCATACCGCCTGTAAAATCTGGATTCTGGATGAGCCCTTTACCGCGATCGACAAGAAAGGGGTCGCTGAATTGGAGCAACTCTATATTCGCCATGCCGATGCCGGTGGTTGCGTCATTCTGACGACCCACCAGGATATGGGCATCATTACAGATGAAAGGTTGCGGAAAATCCGCTTGGATTATCGCTTCGTATAAGGCTTAGCAGAGATGAACAGAGGCATTAGTTTTACCAAGGCATTTTTCACCCTGCTGAAACGGGATCTACAGATTGCCGTGCGTCATCGTGGTGATATTTTTAACCCACTGCTGTTTTTTATCATAGTGGTTACCCTGTTTCCGCTGGGTATAGGTCCTGAGCCACAGGTGTTGACCCGGATTGCTCCCGGGATTATCTGGGTTGCGGCCTTGCTGGCAGCCATGTTGTCACTGGAGCGGCTGTTCAAGGCAGACTTCAGTGACGGAAGTCTGGAGCAGATGTTGCTTAGCCCGCAGCCACTGGCGCTGTTGGTACTGGCCAAAGTGTTTGCTCACTGGTTACTGACTGGCGTACCTTTAATTATAATTGCACCGCTGTTGGCTGTGCTGCTGCATCTGGACGACAACAGTTACGGCGCCTTGATAGCCACCTTGATGCTGGGGACACCTGTATTGAGTCTGCTTGGCGCCATAGGTGTTGCTCTTACAGTGGGCTTACGCAAAGGCGGAGTGCTGCTGAGCTTGCTGATTTTGCCACTGTATATACCAGTGTTGATCTTTGCGACCGGCGCGATCGACTTTGCAGCATCCAAACAACCCTATGATGGTCAGCTGGCGATTCTAGGCGCCATGCTGGTCGGTTCTTTAGTCTTGGCACCTTTTGCTATTGGTGCCTCATTGCGAGTGAGTACTAACTGAAATGTGGAAATGGTTACATCCCTACGCCGACCCTCAAAGGGCGTATCAACTGTCAGGAAAACTACTGCCTTGGTTTGCACTGCTTGCCCTGGCACTTATCGCAACCGGAACCGTGTGGGGTTTGGCATTTGCTCCCACAGATTACCAACAAGGTGACAGCTACCGTATTATCTTTATCCACGTACCAGCGGCATCCATGTCGATGGCTGCTTACATGGGTATGGCAACCGCAGCCTTCATAGGCCTGGTGTGGCAGATCAAGCTGGCCGATTGGGCAGCTGCCTCTATCGCACCAATTGGTGCCGTGGTCACCTTTATCGCTCTGTTCACTGGTGCCACCTGGGGTAAACCCATGTGGGGCACTTGGTGGGTTTGGGATGCACGCCTGACCTCTGAACTTGTGCTGTTGTTCCTGTATCTAGGGGTTATCTCTCTTTATGCCTCATTCGAAGACAAGGTTCTGGCCGCCAGAGCCGCCGGCATTCTGGCCATAGTTGGAGTGATCAATATCCCTATCATTAAGTATTCGGTTGAATGGTGGAACTCACTGCACCAGCCATCCACTATCCGAATCACCGAAAAGTCGACCATGTCTACCGACATGCTCTACCCTTTATTGATCAACATATTTGGGTTTGGTTTGATGATAGGTGCCATCACTCTAGTGCGTTTCCGTGCCGAAATTCTGGCCCGTAACGGAATGCGCCCTTGGGTTAGGGAACTGGCCAAGGCCGAAGGAGTCAAATAATGCAGTTTCAATCTTTAGCAGAGTTTTTCAACATGGGCGGCTATGCCTTCTATGTGTGGTTGGCCTACGGTGTCACTTTCGTGTCCCTTAGCCTGCTTATCCTGGTCAGTTCGATGAAGAAGCGTCGGGTACTGCAGGAAATAGCATCCAAAGTGCAACGTGAGGAACGCCTCGCTCAAAACCGGAGTAACAGATCGTGAACCCAAGACGCAAAAAGAGACTGGTATTGGCTGTAGCCTTGATTGCAGGTGTTGCTGCCGTGGCTTCCTTGCTGTTATATGCCCTCAACTCCAACCTTAACCTCTTCTATACTCCCACCGAGATAGTCAATGGTAAAAAGGATACTGGCATCAAGCCGGAAGTGGGCCAGCGGATCCGCGTGGGCGGCATGGTTACTGTAGGCTCTATGGTGCGTGACCCTGAAAGCCTGCATGTTGAGTTTGCCGTACATGATGCCGCCGGCGGCGAAATCATTGTGACTTATGATGACCTCTTGCCTGACCTCTTCCGTGAAGGCCAGGGTATCGTCGCTCAGGGCGTATTGATTGAAGGTGGTAAGTTAGAAGCCTCTGAAGTGCTGGCCAAGCATGATGAAAACTATATGCCACCTGAAGTTGCCGAAGCCATGGGCCAGACCCATGAAAAGCTTGAGTACAACACGCAACAGGTCGGCGGCGCCAAGTAAATGCCCATAGATAAAAAAGCCTCTTCGGAGGCTTTTTTATTACTTGCAGAGTCTGAAATTTCTGCCACGCTAAAATTCTATAGACTGGATACAAGGACTTAGCATGCGCGCATTGGTTTTTCTGGGGTTACTGCTTTCACTGCCAACCGGTGCCGCCAATCTCTTGCTGATTGAGTCCTACCATGCTGAATATCCCTGGGATCAAAGTTATAAAGCCGGCATAAGAGCTATCCTCGGTGATAAGCACCAATTTCACACCTTCGCTCTCGATACCAAGCGACTACCCAAAGCGCAATTTAAAATCCAGGCCGATAGTGCTTGGCAAAGATACCTGGAACTTAAACCCGATTTGGTATTTCTCGCCGATGACAATGCCTTGATGCTGCTACATGAGCGCTTCAGCCAAACCCAGACTCCTGTGGTTTATCTAGGGATCAACGGCAATCCTCGTGACTACGGAATAAAGCATACAGGTAACATTACCGGTGTGCTGGAGCGCCCCCTGTTCAAACGTTCCCTCTTGATGGCACAGGCCATGCTGCCAACTCAACCACCACACAAGTTTTTGTTACTGTTTGACTCAGGCTATACCTCGGATACAGCGGTAGCCTCCATCAAAAAGCTCAACCAAAATTTGATGATAGGCAACAACCAAATCGATATAGAACAACATCAGAAGTTCAGCAGTTGGCAGTCGTCTGTTTCGAGTGCCAGAGAACGTGGCTATGACGCCGTGTTTGTGGCCCTGTATCAAACGCTGCAAGACGATAAGCAACAAACGGTAGATGAGCTGGAGGTAGCGCGTTGGACCCACGACAACGCCACTGTGCCTCATTTTGGTTTTTGGCATTTCAGTGTCGGCCCTGAGGGCAATATTGGGGGCTATATTCTGGATGGCAACAAACATGGACGCATAGCGGGTACCATAGCGAAACAGATCCTGGCGGGCAAAATGCCGGCAGAGATATTCCCCAAGATGGATACCAGTGGTGCTTATCTATTCAGTGAGAGTGGTTTAAAGCGATGGCAACTGAGTTTGCCGGAAAGGGTCAGGGAGCAGGCCGAACTCGTGGATTGACCTTCGGCGACGAACAAATAAAAAGCCCCGCGGTTAGCGGGGCTTTTTCAGAACTTACCTGAGATTACTCAGCAGCAGCTTCAACTTCTACAGCTTCAGCAGCTTCTGGGCGACCAACCAGCTCGATGTAAGCCATAGGGGCTTTATCACCGGCACGCAGACCGCACTTCAGGATACGGGTGTAACCACCAGGACGTTCCTGATAGCGTGGACCCAGTTCGTTAAACAGTTTACCTACGACTTCTTGGTCGCGAGTACGAGCAAACGCCAGACGACGGTTTGCTACGCTGTCACTTTTAGCAAGTGTTATCAGAGGCTCAACTACGCGACGCAGTTCTTTGGCCTTCACTACGGTTGTCTTGATGATTTCATGACGAACCAGTGAACTTGCCATGTTACGGAACATGGCTTGGCGGTGACTGCTGTTGCGGTTAAGTTGACGACCACTCTTACGATGGCGCATGACCTAATCCTTATAACCTAAATCTGTACAAAACCTGGGACTTACAGGTCGTCTGCCAAACTAGCCGGTGGCCAGTTTTCCAGACGCATACCTAGCGACAGTCCGCGAGATGCCAACACATCCTTGATCTCGGTAAGAGATTTCTTACCCAGGTTAGGTGTTTTGAGCAGCTCAACTTCAGTGCGTTGTACCAGATCTCCGATGTAATGAATCGCTTCGGCTTTCAAACAGTTAGCCGAACGTACAGTTAGCTCTAAATCGTCGACAGGACGCAACAGAATCGGATCGAACTCCGGTTTCTCTTCCTTCTGCTCTGGCTCGGTCACATCACGCAGTTCAACGAAGGCATCCAGCTGTTCAGCCAGGATAGTCGCAGAACGACGGATAGCTTCTTCAGGATCGATAGTACCGTTAGTGGTCATATCGATGATCAGCTTGTCCAAGTCAGTACGCTGTTCCACACGAGCTGCTTCTACATTGTAGGCAATGCGAGCAACAGGTGAGAATGAAGCATCAACCAGCAAACGACCGATTGGGCGATCATCGTCTTCGGTTTGTGCACGGGCAGAAGCCGGTACATAACCACGACCACGCTCAACACGGATACGCATGCTGATGTCATTGTTACCAGTCAGATGACAGATAACATGATCCGGGTTCACGATTGTGACATCGCCGTCGTGGGTGATGTCGGCTGCGGTAACAGGGCCTGCGCCGGACTTGCTCAGAGTGAGCATAGCCTCGTCTTTACCCTCGATAATGACTGCCAGCCCTTTCAGGTTCAGCAATATTTCAAGGATATCTTCTTGTACGCCTTCCTTACTGCTGTATTCATGCAGTACGCCGTCGATCTCGACTTCGGTAACCGCGCAGCCGGGCATAGACGACAATAGGATGCGACGCAACGCGTTACCCAAAGTATGACCGAAACCACGCTCGAGTGGCTCCAGAGTCACCTTGGCACGAGTTGGGTTAACCTGCTCGATATCAACGAGACGCGGTTTAAGAAATTCTGTAACAGAACCCTGCATTGTGTCCTCTCTTGTTTGTTAGCCTTACTTAGAGTAAAGCTCGACGATCAGCTGTTCGTTAATTTCCGCAGACAAATCGCTACGTTCTGGCAGACGCTTGAAAGCACCTTCCATTTTTGCGCTGTCGACTTCAACCCATGTAGGCTTCTCGCGTTGAGCAGCCACTTCCAGAGCAGCCTTGATACGGGCTTGCTTCTGTGACTTCTCGCGAATGCTTACAACATCATTCGCAGACACTTTGAATGACGGAATGTTAACAACACGACCGTTGACCATAATTGACTTATGGCTAACCAGCTGACGTGCTTCTGCACGAGTCGCACCAAAGCCCATACGATAAACTACGTTATCCAGACGGGTTTCCAAAAGTTGCAGCAGGTTTTCACCTGTGTTGCCTTTCAGACGTGCAGCCTCTTTGTAGTAGTTACGGAATTGCTTTTCCAGCACACCGTAAATACGACGAACTTTTTGTTTCTCGCGTAACTGCAAGCCATAATCAGACAGACGTGGCTTACGAGCGCCATGCTGTCCAGGTGCTGCTTCCAGCTTACACTTCGAATCGATTGCTCTCACACCGCTTTTCAGGAAAAGGTCAGTACCTTCCCGGCGGCTGAGCTTGAGCTTGGGACCCAAGTATCTTGCCATGATCTTTCTCCAACTATCCTAACGAAACTGCCAATTACACGCGGCGTTTTTTAGGAGGACGACAACCGTTATGAGGGATCGGCGTCACATCAGTGATGTTGGTAATTTTGTAACCAACAGCGTTCAGCGCACGAATGGCTGACTCACGACCTGGACCTGGACCCTTCACGAAAACTTCAAGGTTTTTAACACCATAATCCTGAGCGGCAGTACCTGCGCGCTCAGCTGCCACCTGCGCAGCAAATGGAGTAGATTTACGTGAACCACGGAAACCTGAACCACCTGCAGTCGCCCATGACAGAGCGTTACCTTGACGATCTGTGATAGTAACAATTGTATTGTTGAAAGACGCATGGATATGAGCCATGCCATCAGCAACCTGTTTACGTACGCGCTTACGCGGAGAACGTGACGGAACTTTAGCCATTGTCTACCTTCCCGTTACTTCTTGATTGGTTTACGTGGACCTTTGCGAGTACGCGCATTGGTCTTAGTACGTTGCCCACGGAGAGGCAGGCTACGGCGATGGCGGAGGCCACGATAACAACCAAGGTCCATAAGACGCTTGATGTTCATTGAAACCTCACGGCGTAAGTCACCTTCTACTGAGTATTTGGCAACTTCTTCGCGTAGAGTATCGATTTGAGCTTCGCTCAATTCCTTGATCTTAGCGTCTTCGGCAATGGCTGTAGCCGCGCAGATAGCTTTAGCGCGAGTACGACCGATACCGTAGATAGCAGTCAGTGCAATGACTGTGTGCTTTTGATCAGGAATGTTAATGCCAGCGATACGGGCCACTATGCACTCCTTAAGTTAAAGGCCATCTGTGAAAAGCCCGAAAGGATACTCGACAGATGACTAGTTTGCAAACAATATTTTTGGCCAGCCCAGTTAAGAGCTGGCCAAGATTTTTTAGCCTTGACGCTGTTTGTGTTTTGGTTCAACACAGATAACGCGTACAACGCCACTACGCTTGACGATCTTGCAGTTACGGCAGATCTTCTTCACGGAAGCTCGAACTTTCATTTCATCACTCCGTAAAGCTATCTTATCGACCAAAGCGATCGAGATTCGCTTTGTTCACCAGATTAGCTTTCTTCATCACAGACTCATATTGATGAGACATCATATGGGTCTGAACCTGAGCCATGAAGTCCATGATCACAACTACCATAATCAGTAGTGAAGTACCGCCAAAATAGAACTGTACTTTCCATGCGATTAACATGAACTCCGGAATTAAACAGATAAAGGTAATATACAACGCGCCTGCCAGAGTCAAACGGGTCATCACTTTATCAATGTAACGCGAAGTCTGTTCGCCGGGACGGATCCCGGGAATAAACGCACCGCTCTTCTTCAGGTTATCTGCTGTCTCGCGTGGGTTAAATACCAACGCGGTATAGAAGAAACAGAAGAAAATAATTGCTGCTGCATACAACAGAGAGTACAGCGGCTGTCCGGGAGAAACTGCGAGAGAAACCTCAGACAGCCATTCCATAGACGGATTCTTACCAAACCACTGAGCCAGTGTGCCTGGGAACAGAATAATGCTGGACGCAAAAATTGGCGGAATTACGCCGGCCATATTAACCTTCAGCGGCAGGTGGGTTGACTGCGCGGCAAACACCTTACGGCCTTGCTGACGCTTGGCATAGTTAACGACGATACGACGCTGACCACGCTCCACAAATACCACGAAATAGGTTACGGCAAACACAATCACCGCAATCAACAACAATACCAGTACGTTCAAGTCGCCTTGACGCGCTTGCTCGGCCGTTTGACCGATAGCAGAAGGCAGACCGGCTACGATACCTGCGAAAATCAGGATCGAAATACCGTTACCTATACCACGCTCGGTAATTTGCTCGCCAAGCCACATCAGGAACATGGTTCCGGTGACTAAACTGACGACTGCAACAAAATAGAACTCAAAACCAGGATCGACCACCAGGCCGTTCACCAGATTTGGCAATCCTGTTGCAATACCGATCGACTGGAATGTACCCAACACCAGCGTACCCCATCTTGTATACTGGCTGATTTTCTTGCGTCCTGACTCACCTTCCTTCTTCAGTTCAGCGAGTGCGGGATGCACAACAGTCAGCAACTGCATGATGATCGAGGCCGAAATATACGGCATGATCCCCAATGCAAAAATAGAGGCGCGCTCAAGGGCACCACCCGAGAACATGTTGAACATGCCCAGGATGGTGCTCTTTTGCTGAGCAAAGAGCTCTGCCAATACAGCAGCGTCAATACCAGGAATTGGCACAAATGAACCGGCACGAAACACGATAATTGCGCCAATCACGAACAGGAGGCGAGCTTTCAATTCAGAAAGTCCACCTTTCGCGCTTTTTAAATCAAGTCCTGGTTTTGCCATCGACCTATTATTCCTCGATATTCTCGATCTTACCGCCGGCAGCTTCGATAACTGCGCGTGCACCTTTGGTTACCTTCAGACCTTTTACGGTCACTGGGCGCTCAATGGTACCTGAAAGAACGATTTTCGCAAACTGGATGTTGCGAGTTATTACGTTCGCATCTTTCAGTGCGTTCAGGTCGATAACGTCACCAGTAACTTTTGCCAGTTCGCTCAAGCGAACTTCAGCAGTTACCATAGCGATACGCGAGGTAAAGCCGAACTTAGGCAGACGGATCTTAAGTGGCATTTGACCACCCTCGAAGCCAGGGCGTACACCGCCACCGCTACGAGATTTTTGACCCTTGTGACCGCGACCAGCGGTCTTACCTAAGCCAGAACCAATACCACGGCCTACACGCTTAGGTGCAGACTTAGCGCCTGCTGCTGGAGATAAAGTATTCAGACGCATTTATTAGTCCTCCACCTTTACCATGTAGTAGACCTTATTGATCATACCGCGAACAGCAGGAGTATCTTCCAGCTCAACGGTGTGACCAATACGACGCAGACCAAGACCAGTCAGAGTGGCCTTGTGCTTAGGCAGACGGCCGATAGCACTTTTGGTCTGGGTTACTTTGATAGTTTTAGTAGCCATGGTGCATTACCCCCGAATTTCATCAACATTCAGGCCACGCTTGGCTGCAATCTGCGCTGGTGACTTCATGTGTACCAGAGCGTCAACAGTTGCACGAACGATGTTGATCGGGTTAGTAGAACCGTATGCTTTCGACAGAACGTTGTGAACGCCTGCTACTTCCAATACGGCACGCATTGCGCCACCGGCGATAATACCGGTACCCTCTGAAGCAGGTTGCATATAAACGCGTGAACCAGAGTGGCGACCCTTCACTGGATGGTGCAGAGTGCCTTCGTTCAGGTTTACAGTAACCATGTTGCGACGGGCTTTTTCCATTGCTTTTTGAATAGCAGCTGGAACTTCACGCGCTTTACCATAGCCGTAGCCGATCTTACCATTACCATCACCCACTACAGTCAGAGCGGTGAAGCTAAAGATACGACCACCTTTAACTACTTTAGAAACACGATTAACTGCAATCAGCTTTTCTTGCAGATCGTCTTTTTGCTGAGCTTCTAATTTAGCCATTGTTTTACCCCTTAGAACTGGAGGCCAGCTTCACGAGCGGCTTCTGCAAGAGCAGCAACACGACCGTGATACTTGAACCCAGAACGATCGAAAGCAACAACAGTTACGCCTTTTTCGATCGCGCGCTCAGCAATAGCTTTACCTACTGCTTTGGCCGCATCTACGTTACCGGTGTACTTCAGTTGTTCCTTTACTGCTTTCTCGGCAGTAGAGGCAACAGCCAACACCTGAGCTTCAGGGTTGATTACCTGAGCGTAAATGTGACGCGGTGTACGATGTACAACCAGACGGTTGGCGCCCAGCTCTTGGATCTTCTTGCGAGCGCGAGTCGCGCGGCGCAAGCGAGATGTTTTCTTATCCATATCGCGTTACCTACTTCTTCTTAGCCTCTTTACGGCGTACTTGTTCGTCATCATAGCGAACACCCTTGCCCTTATAAGGCTCTGGTGGACGATAGCCACGAATTTCAGCCGCAACCTGACCAACCAGCTCTTTATCGATACTTTTCAGTACGATGTCTGTTTGGCTTGGGCATTCAGCTGTAACGCCTGCTGGCAATTGATGAACCAGAGGGTGAGAGAAACCTAAGGTCAGGTCAAGAGCGCTGCCGCTAACTTTGGCACGGTAACCCACACCAACCAGCTTCAGCTTCTTTTCGAAACCCTGAGAAACACCAACAACCATGTTGTTGATCAGTGCACGAGCAGTACCAGCCTGTGCCCAAGCGTTAGCAACGCCTTCGACAGGAGAGAACTTGATTTCCGCACCTTCAACAACAACGTTAACTGCGCTGTTGATTACTCGAGTCAGACTACCTTTACCGCCTTTAACGGTAATAGTTTGGTCGTTTAAAGTCACCTCTACGCCGGCTGGAATAGATACTGGTGCTTTTGCTACACGAGACATTCCTAGCTCCTTACGCTACGTAGCAGATAACCTCACCACCCATGCCTGCAAGGCGGGCGGCACGATCAGTCATCAGGCCTTTAGAAGTGGACACAATTGCGACACCCAGTCCGCCCATAACCTTTGGCAGCTCGTCTTTACCTTTGTAAATACGAAGACCAGGACGGCTTACGCGCTGGATAGTCTCAACAACAGGTTGGCCCTGGAAATACTTCAGAGTGATTTCCAGTTCAGGCTTAGCGCCTTCTTCTGCTACGGCGTAGTCAGTGATGTAACCTTCATCTTTCAGCAGCTTTGCGATAGCAACTTTCAGTTTGGCAGAAGGCATCTTCACAGATACTTTGTTAGCAGCTTGGCCGTTACGAATACGGGTCAACATATCCGCAATAGGATCTTGCATGCTCATATTAGCTTACTCCGTGACAAGTGCTTACCAGCTGGCCTTACGCAGACCAGGAACTTCACCACGCATGGTTGCTTCACGCAGCTTGATACGGCTCAGGCCGAATTTGCGCAGGAAACCATGAGGGCGGCCAGTTTGATTACAGCGATTGCGTTGACGCGATGCGCTTGAATCACGTGGTAGAGCTTGCAGCTTAAGAACCGCATCCCAACGAGCTTCGTCAGAAGACTCAGGGCTGCTGATGATAGCCTTAAGAGCTGCACGCTTTTCAGCATACTTGGCCACGAGCTTTGCACGTTTTGCTTCACGTGCCTTCATTGACAGTTTTGCCATTTCGCTACCCCTTATTTCTTGAATGGGAAGTTGAAAGCATCAAGCAAAGCGCGACCTTCTTCGTCAGTATTCGCAGAGGTAGTGATAACAATATCCATACCACGAATCTTATCGACTTTATCGTAGTCGATTTCTGGGAAGATGATCTGCTCGCGCACGCCCATCGCGTAGTTACCACGGCCGTCGAACGACTTAGCGCTCAGGCCACGGAAGTCACGGATACGAGGGATTGCGATGTCAACTAAACGCTCAAAGAATTCCCACATACGCTCACCGCGCAGGGTCACTTTACAGCCAATAGGGTAGCCTTCACGGATTTTAAAACCAGCAACTGACTTACGAGCTACAGTCACAACTGGTTTTTGGCCGGCAATAGCAGTCATATCACGGACAGCATTTTCCATGATTTTCTTGTCAGCTACGGCTTCGCCAACACCCATGTTCAGGGTGATTTTCTCAATCCGAGGGACTTGCATGACACTGGTATAACCGAACTTTTTAGTCAGTTCAGCAACAACAGTCTCTTTGTATCTATCATGCAGTTTCGCCATCGTTTACTCCAGTTACTTAACGAGTTCACTGTTCGATTTGAAGAAACGGACTTTCTTACCGTCTTCGAATCGGAAACCAACACGATCCGCCTTGCCAGTGACAGGGTTAAAGATCGCAACATTAGATGCTTGAATCGGTGCTTCTTTCTCAACGATACCACCAGTCACACCCAGTTGTGGGTTAGGCTTCTGGTGCTTCTTAACGAGATTGATGCCTTCAACAATTAACTTACCGGTAGTAAGTACACGAGTAACCTTACCGCGCTTACCCTTATCCTTACCGGCCAGTACAATTACTTCGTCTTCACGACGGATTTTTGCTGCCATTTTGAAGCTCCTTACAGTACTTCTGGTGCCAGCGACACAATCTTCATGAATTGCTCAGTACGCAGTTCACGTGTCACAGGTCCAAAGATACGAGTACCAATCGGGGCAAGGTTTGCGTTAAGCAATACCGCTGCATTCCGATCGAAGCGAATGACAGAACCGTCTGGACGACGTACGCCTTTCTTAGTACGGACTACCACCGCGTTATACACATCACCTTTCTTCGCTTTAGCGCGAGGAATGGCTTCTTTAACAGAAACCTTGATGATGTCGCCGATACCGGCATAACGACGATGAGAGCCACCCAAGACCTTAATACACTGAACTCTGCGCGCGCCGCTGTTACATGCGACATCGAGAGTCGATTGCATTTGGATCATTTTAAGTGCTCCGCTATCGTTACTACACAATCCCCACCATGGGGCTAAATAAACACCACTTTTGCCGTTCAAATCGGTCAAAAATGGCGCGCAAGTATAACACCATAAATAGAGGATGGATAGTATTAAAAAACAAACGGCCCCGAAAAGGAGCCGTTTACCAGTTAACCTAATTAAAAATTAGGCCTTGCTTACTACTTCAACCAGGGTCCATGACTTGGTCTTGGACAGAGGGCGACATTCGCGAATAGACACGAAATCACCTTCTTTACACTGGTTTTGTTCGTCATGTGCATGGATCTTAGTAGTACGTTTGATGTACTTACCGTAGATTGGGTGCTTAACTTGACGCTCAACAGCTACAGTGATGGACTTGTCCATCTTGTCGCTGATGACTTTACCCTGCAAAGTACGGATTTTCTCAGACATTATGCACCTGCCTTAGAAGTAATAATGGTCTTAACGCGCGCAATGTTACGGCGCACTTGCTTCAGCTGGTGAGTTTGTGCCAGCTGACCAGTGGCGTGTTGCATACGCAGGTTAAACTGCTCACGCAGCAGACCAAGCAGTTCAGCGTTCAATTCCTCAACGCTCTTTTCTCTCAGTTCGCTCGCTTTCATTACATCACCGTCTTAGTTACGAAGGTAGTCTTGATAGGCAGTTTAGCAGCGGCCAGTGCGAAAGCTTCGCGGGCCAGCTCTTCTGAAACGCCATTCATTTCATAGAGTACCTTACCTGGTTGAATCTGACATACCCAGTATTCAACGTTACCTTTACCTTTACCCATACGCACTTCAAGAGGCTTAGAGGTAATTGGCTTGTCAGGGAAAACCCGGATCCAGATTTTTCCTTGACGCTTAACGTGACGTGTCATTGCACGACGGGCAGATTCGATCTGACGTGCAGTCAAACGGCCGCGGCCAACTGCTTTCAGACCAAATGTACCGAAGCTAACTTCAGTACCGTTCGCCAGACCGCGGTTGCGGCCTTTGAACATTTTGCGAAACTTCATACGTTTAGGTTGCAGCATTGCCGGCTCTCCTATTTACCACGAGGCTTGCGCTTAGGTTGCTGCTTCGGCTCTTCGATCTGAGGCATGATACCGTCCAGAACTTCACCTTTGAAGACCCAAACTTTAATGCCGATCACACCGTATTGAGTGTGACTTTCAGAGGTTGAATAGTCGATGTCAGCACGCAGTGTATGCAGAGGCACACGGCCTTCGCGATACCACTCGGTGCGCGCAATCTCAGCGCCGCCTAAACGGCCACTAACTTCAACTTTGATACCTTTAGCGCCCAGACGCATAGCGTTCTGTACCGCACGCTTCATAGCGCGACGGAACATAACACGACGTTCCAGCTGTTGAGCGATTGAATCGGCTACCAGCTTGGCGTCCAACTCAGGCTTGCGGATCTCAGCGATGTTAATTTGCGCAGGAGTGCCAGTAATTTTGGCAACTTCAGCACGCAGAACCTCAACGTCTTCACCTTTCTTACCGATCACAACACCTGGACGGGCAGTGTGAATAGTAACGCGGATGCTTTTCGCTGGGCGTTCGATAACGATCTTAGATACTGATGCGGCTTTCAGCTTCTCTTCGAGAAACTTACGCACTTCCCAGTCGCCGTGCAGATTAGCAGCGTAGTCTGCTTTATCAGCGTACCAGGTAGAGATCCAAGGCTTAGTGATACCCAGACGGATACCATTAGGATGTACTTTCTGTCCCATTGCTCTCTCCTAGCGATCTGATACAACCACAGTAATGTGGCTGGTACGCTTCATGATACGGTCGGCGCGACCTTTAGCACGTGGCATGATGCGCTTCATGGTTGGGCCTTCATCAACGAAGACTTTTCCAACTTTCAGTTCATCAATGTCGGCACCTTGATTGTGCTCAGCATTGGCAATGGCTGAATCCAGTACTTTTTTGACCAGTACGGCGGCTTTCTTGGGGCTAAAGGTCAGGATCTCGAGGGCCTTGGAAACAGGCAGACCGCGGATCTGATCAGCTACCAAACGAGCCTTTTGAGGCGACGTACGGGCAAAACGATGTTTAGCTAAAACTTCCATCTTACTCCTCCCGTATTAGCGCTTCTTCGCTTTCTTATCAGCAGCATGGCCGCGATAAGTGCGAGTTGGTGAGAATTCACCAAGCTTGTGGCCGATCATTTCGTCAGTTACGAACACAGGAACGTGCTGACGACCATTATGGACAGCGATGGTCAAACCAATCATGTTTGGAATGATCATAGAGCGACGTGACCAAGTCTTAATAGGCTTCTTGTCACCTGCTTCCACCGCTTTCTCTACCTTCTTCAGCAAGTGCAGGTCAATGAATGGACCTTTCTTGAGAGAACGTGGCATGGCGAATCCTCTTACTATTTATTACGACGACGTACGATGTACTTGTCAGTGCGCTTGTTACTACGGGTCTTGTAACCCTTAGTTGGCACACCCCATGGAGTCACTGGGTGACGACCACCAGAAGTACGGCCTTCACCACCACCATGTGGGTGGTCTACTGGGTTCATTGCAACACCACGAACTGTTGGGCGTACGCCTCTCCAGCGCTTGGCACCAGCTTTACCCAGCTGACGCAGCATATGCTCGGCGTTACCAACTTCACCCAGAGTCGCGCGGCAATCAACTGGCACTTTGCGCATTTCGCCAGAGCGAAGACGCAGAGTGGCATAAGCGCCATCACGAGCTACAACTTGTACATAAGCACCGGCAGAACGTGCAATTTGAGCACCTTTGCCAGGTTTCATTTCAACAGCGTGAACTACGCTACCAACTGGGATGTTACGCAGTGGCAGGGCGTTACCTGTCTTGATTTCAGCTTCTACGCCAGAAACGATTTTGTCACCAGCCTGCATGCCTTTGGCTGCCAGGATATAGCGACGCTCACCGTCTGCGTACAGTACCAGCGCGATGTGCGCAGTACGGTTTGGATCGTATTCCAGACGCTCAATCTTCGCTGGGATACCATCTTTATCACGTTTGAAGTCAATAAGACGGTAGTGTTGCTTATGACCACCACCAACGTGACGAACAGTGATACGACCAGTGTTGTTACGGCCGCCACTCTTAGATTTTTTCGCCAACAGGCCAGCAAAAGGTTTACCCTTGTGCAGGTCAGTGTTCACCACTTTAACGACGTGGCGACGACCTGGAGAGGTTGGCTTACACTTAATAACTGCCATGAGTAATCTCCTTACGCTTCAGCGCCGACGAAATCGATGTCAGCACCCTCAGCCAGAGTAACATAGGCTTTTTTCCAATCGCTGCGACGACCAGCACGGGCACCGTGACGCTTGGTTTTGCCTTTGTTCACCAGAGTGCGAACTGAATCAACTTCAACTTCAAACAGTTTTTCAACTGCAGCTTTGATCTCTGCTTTAGTGGCGTCGATAGCTACACGGAAAACTACAGTGTTGTTCTTCTCAGCAACCACAGTACTCTTTTCAGAGATGTGAGGCGCCAGAATAACTTTCAGTAAACGTTCTTCGCGGATCATGCCAGCATCTCCTCGATTTGCTTAACAGCATCAGCAGTTACCAGCACTTTGTCGAACGCGATCAGGCTTACTGGGTCGATACCAGCAACATCACGAACATCAACCTTGTACAGGTTGCGAGCTGCCAAGAACAGGTTCTCGTCAACTTCGGAAGTTACAATCAATACGTCTTCCAGACCCATGTCTTTCAGCTTGGCCTTCAGCTCTTTAGTTTTAGGAGCTTCAACAGCAAACTTTTCAACAACGATCAGACGTTCTTGACGTACCAGCTCGGACAGAATGCTCTTCAGAGCGCCGCGGTACATTTTCTTGTTGACTTTCTGGCTGTGATCCTGGGTTTTAGCAGCGAAAGTTACGCCACCGCCACGCCAGATTGGGCCCTTGACACCACCCGCACGAGCGCGGCCAGTACCTTTTTGGCGCCATGGCTTTTTGCCAGAGCCAGTCACTTCAGCGCGAGTTTTCTGAGCACGAGTGCCCTGACGCGCGTTTGCAGCGTAAGCTACAACTACCTGATGAACCAGTGCTTCATTAAAGTCACGGCCGAAGGTAGTTTCGGAAACTTCAAGAGCGCTTTGCGCGTCTTTCAATACCAATTCCATTACTATCTCCTCAGACCTTAGGCTTTAACGGCAGGCTTGATGATCAGGTCGCCATTGGTAGCGCCTGGAACAGCACCTTTAACCAGCAGCAGGTTACGCTCAGCATCTACACGTACTACGTCCAGATTTTGAGTGGTAACACGCTCAGCACCCATGTGGCCTGACATTTTTTTGCCTTTGAATACGCGACCTGGCGTCTGGTTCTGACCGATAGAACCGTTAGCACGGTGCGCCAATGAGTTACCGTGAGTCATATCCTGGGTACGGAAGTTCCAGCGCTTAACGCCACCTTGGAAACCTTTACCTTTTGATTGACCGGTAACATCTACTTTCGCTACGTCAGCGAAGATATCTACGTTCAGCTCAGCACCAACTTCAATGCCTTCGCCTTCACCGTCTGCCAGACGCATTTCCCACAAACCACGGCCGGCGTCAACGCCCGCTTTGGCAAAGTGACCTGCTTCTGGTTTAGTGATGCGGTTGGCTTTTTTGGCACCAGTAGTAACTTGAAGTGCACGGTAGCCGTCGTTTTCCAGAGTTTTCACCTGAGTAACGCGGTTTGCATTTACTTCAATTACAGTAACAGGGATAGACACGCCATCTTCGGTGAAGATGCGGGTCATACCCACTTTACGACCAATAAGACCGATAGCCATCTCTCAAACCTCTTCTAAGGATCTCAATTAACCCAAGCTAATCTGTACGTCGACACCAGCCGCAAGATCCAGACGCATCAGCGCGTCGACTGTCTTCTCAGTTGGCTCTACGATGTCAACCAAACGCTTGTGAGTACGGATTTCGTATTGGTCACGAGCATCTTTATTAACGTGCGGAGAGATCAAAACGGTATAACGCTCTTTGCGCGTAGGCAGTGGGATAGGACCACGTACCTGGGCGCCAGTACGCTTAGCAGTTTCAACGATTTCCGCAGTAGACTGATCAATCAAACGATGATCAAATCCTTTCAAGCGGATACGGATTCTTTGGTTCTGCATTGACCAGAGCTCCTAAAATGGACACATAAAAAATCACCCTCTAGCCATTTCCTTTCTTGGAAAGACAGAGCGAGATGATTTAACCGTTCGACTCCCAATCGGAGTCGCTGTATTTGTGTTTAGCCCCTAGGGCTAAATCAACTTTTGTCGCTTACTCAAGTTAAGCGAGGAGGCTATTATACTCATCCAGTTACGGATTACAAGCCTACTGTCGGAATTATCAACAGCATTAACGCTTCAAAAAGTGGCGCAAATTATACTGACTTTAGCGCTCATTGCCAACCGTTTTTGAGCGACTGACAAGCGGCCAATAAAAAGGCGACCCGGGGGTCGCCTTTTTACGATAGCTTAGATCAGCAATTAAGCGATGATCTTGGCTACAACACCAGCACCAACTGTACGGCCACCTTCACGGATGGCGAAGCGCAGACCTTCGTCCATCGCGATTGGGCAGATCAGAGTTACTGTCATCTTGATGTTGTCACCTGGCATTACCATCTCTACGCCTTCTGGCAGTTCGATAGTACCGGTCACGTCAGTTGTACGGAAGTAGAACTGTGGACGGTAGCCTTTGAAGAATGGAGTGTGACGACCACCTTCTTCTTTAGACAGCACGTAAACTTCTGATTCGAACTTGGTGTGTGGAGTGATTGAACCAGGCTTAGCCAGTACTTGACCACGCTCTACTTCATCACGCTTGGTACCACGCAGCAGGATACCGCAGTTCTCACCGGCACGACCTTCGTCCAGCAGCTTACGGAACATTTCTACACCAGTACAGGTAGTCTTGGTAGTGTCGTGGATACCCACGATTTCTACTTCGTCACCAACTTTGATGATACCGCGCTCTACACGACCTGTTACTACAGTACCGCGACCAGAGATTGAGAATACGTCTTCGATAGGCAGCAGGAATGGCTTATCGATATCACGCTCTGGCTCAGGGATGTAGGTATCCAGTGCTTCTGCCAGTTCGATGATCTTGGCTTCCCACTGAGCATCGCCTTCCAGAGCTTTCAGAGCAGAACCCTGAATTACTGGCAGGTCATCACCTGGGAAATCGTACTCAGACAGCAGTTCACGAACTTCCATCTCTACCAGTTCCAGCAGCTCTTCATCGTCTACCATGTCACACTTGTTCATGAATACGATGATGAAAGGTACACCTACCTGACGAGACAGCAGGATGTGCTCACGAGTCTGTGGCATTGGGCCGTCAGTAGAAGCTACTACCAGGATTGCGCCGTCCATCTGGGCAGCACCGGTGATCATGTTTTTAACATAGTCAGCGTGACCTGGGCAGTCTACGTGGGCGTAGTGACGAGTTGGAGTGTCATACTCGATGTGAGAGGTATTGATGGTAATACCGCGCTCACGCTCTTCTGGAGCGTTATCGATCGCTGCGAAGTCACGCGCCTCACCACCGTAAGTCTTAGACAGTACAGTTGAGATAGCAGCAGTCAGAGTGGTTTTACCATGGTCAACGTGACCAATGGTGCCCACGTTAACGTGGGGCTTGGAACGTTCAAATTTAGCTTTAGACACGATATATTCCTTTCTTTTCAGAAGAGTCCGGCGCTGCCGGACACCATCAATCAAAATAACAGTTAATGCCGTTACCTAAATCAGGTACGAGCTTCGATAACTGCTTTAGCAACGTTTTGCGGCGCTTCAGAGTACTTCAAAAACTCCATGGAGTATGAAGCCCGACCCTGAGTCGCTGAGCGCAAATCTGTTGCATAACCAAACATTTCAGCCAAAGGTACCACAGCTCGAATGATCTTGATACCGGCGACGCCGTCATCCATACCTTCGATAAGACCACGACGACGGTTCAGATCACCTACTACGTCACCCATGTAGTCTTCTGGGGTTGTCACTTCAACCTTCATGCAAGGCTCGAGCAACACAGGGTTAGCTTGCAGCGCCCCCTTCTTGAAGCCCATAGAACCTGCAACTTTGAACGCCATTTCGTTCGAGTCCACATCATGATATGAACCATCGAACAGAGTGACCTTCACGTCCAATACAGGGAAGCCGGCGACAACACCGTTCTTCATCTGTTCTTGGATACCTTTGTCAACCGCAGGAATGTATTCTCTAGGAACTACACCACCAACGATTTCGTTGACAAACTCATAACCGGCACCCTCTTCACGAGGCTCCAGTTTCAGCCAGACATGACCGAATTGACCACGACCACCAGACTGACGCACAAACTTACCTTCCACTTCCACGGCACTGCGGATAGTTTCACGATAAGCCACCTGAGGTTTACCAACGTTACATTCAACGCTGAACTCACGGCGCATACGGTCGATGATAATGTCCAAGTGTAGCTCACCCATACCTGAAATCAGAGTCTGACCCGACTCCTCATCAGTCTCAACCCGGAAAGAAGGATCTTCCATTGCCAGCTTCTGCAGCGCAATGCCCATCTTTTCCTGGTCAGCTTTGGAACGAGGTTCCACAGCAATGGTAATAACCGGCTCGGGGAATTCCATCCGCTCCAGAATTACCTTATGGTCTGGGTCACACAGGGTGTCACCGGTTGTCACATCTTTCAGGCCGATAGCAGCAGCTATATCACCTGCGCGCACTTCTTTCAGTTCTTTACGGTCGTTGGCGTGCATCTGCACGATACGACCGATACGCTCACGCTTCTCTTTTACAGAGTTGTAAACGGCTGAACCCGACTCCAGGACACCTGAGTAAACCCGGATAAAGGTCAAAGTACCCACAAATGGGTCTGTTGCGATTTTGAATGCCAACGCAGAGAAAGGTGCATTGTCATCAGAAACACGCTCAACTTCCTGTTCTCTGTCATCGATGCCCTTAATCGCAGGAACATCAACAGGAGCAGGAAGGTATTCAACAACGGCATCGAGAACTGCCTGTACGCCTTTATTTTTAAAGGCACTACCACAGGTAGCCAGCACAATTTCGTTGTTGATAGTACGTTGACGAAGCGCTTTTTTGATCTCTTCTTCTGTGAGCTCACCTTCTTCAAGGTATTTGTCCATCAGCTCATCAGAAGCCTCTGCGGCACTCTCTACCAGGTATTCGCGCATTTCGGTTGCCTTGGCAAGCAAATGCTCTGGGATCTCTTCGTGAGTGAAAGTCAGGCCCTGGTCTTCTTCATTCCAGTTGATGGCTTTCATCTTGATGAGATCGATAACCCCGCTAAAGTTTTCTTCTGTACCAATATTCAATTGAATAGGTACACAAGTTGCACCGAGACGGTTACGGATCTGTCCTACTACGCGATCAAAGTCGGCACCGGCACGGTCCATCTTATTGACGAACACCAGACGGGGGACATGATACTTGTCGGCTTGACGCCATACGGTCTCAGATTGAGGTTCCACACCAGAAGAACCACAAAAGACCACTACGGCACCGTCAAGTACGCGCAGAGAACGCTCTACCTCAATAGTAAAATCGACGTGACCTGGGGTATCGATGATATTGATACGATGCTCAGTAAACTGGGCATCCATACCTCGCCAGAACGTGGTAACAGCCGCAGAGGTAATAGTAATACCCCGCTCCTGCTCCTGAACCATCCAGTCAGTGGTAGACGCACCGTCATGGGTTTCACCCATCTTGTGGTTTACCCCTGTATAGAACAGGACTCGCTCTGTGGTAGTGGTTTTACCTGCGTCAACGTGAGCACAAATACCTATGTTGCGATAACGCTCAATTGGAGTTGTACGAGCCACGATTATACCCTCTTGACTAAGATAAAAATCTTAGCAATGTCAGAGAAAGCGCGGGCAATCCCGCGCCCGATATTACCAACGGTAATGAGCAAACGCTTTGTTGGCTTCTGCCATACGATGCACGTCTTCGCGCTTCTTAACGGCAGTACCTTTGTTTTCGGAAGCGTCCAGCAGTTCACCTGCCAGGCGCAGAGCCATAGATTTTTCACCACGCTTACGAGCAGCTTCAACCAACCAGCGCATCGCCAGTGCGTTACGACGAACTGGGCGAACTTCACATGGAACCTGGTAAGTAGAACCACCAACACGGCGAGACTTAACCTCTACCGCTGGGCGAACGTTTTCCAGGGCTGCTTCAAGGATAACCAGATGCTCTTCGCCTTTCTTATCGGCGACAACATCCAGTGCTTTGTAGATAATTTTTTCAGCAGTCGACTTTTTGCCGTCCTGCATAATGACGTTGATGAACTTAGCCAGCAACTCACTTTGAAACTTTGGATCAGGTAGGATCTTACGTTGTCCTACTACGCGACGTCTTGGCATAACTATTCTCCGTATGCTTCAGGTATTTCCAAAACTGGAATTTATATTTAGCTTGGCCTTACTTAACGGAAAACCATTAAGACTTAGGACGCTTAGCACCGTACTTAGAACGAGCTTGGCGACGTGAAGTCACACCAGCACAGTCCAGGGCGCCACGAACAGTGTGATAACGCACACCAGGTAAGTCTTTAACACGACCACCACGGATCAGGATTACACTGTGTTCCTGCAGGTTGTGGCCTTCACCGCCGATGTACGAAGTTACTTCGAAACCGTTGGTCAGACGCACACGAGCTACTTTACGTAGTGCAGAGTTAGGTTTTTTTGGAGTAGTGGTGTACACACGAGTACAAACACCACGCTTTTGTGGGCACGCGTTCAACGCAGGCACGTTAGTCTTTTCGACTTTAGGTGCGCGAGGCTTACGTACCAACTGGTTTACAGTTGCCATGTATAGCTCCGAATCAGTTGATTTCAACTCAACAATAAGGTGTGAAAAATCTAATCCCACAATAGTGGGACGCGGAATTTTAGAAAGGTAAGGCTTGGCTGTCAAGAAATAGCCAACTTTTGCAGCGTATTCCAATGAAAAAGGCGCCTTTCGGCGCCTTTTATAACATCTATGCTACTTATTCCTGACTACCAGCCAGGTTCAACAGATCGGCCAGGTTCTGTTCGGCTTCGCTGGCGCTGATGCTAGGTGCTTCAGTCGCTACTTCACCGCGGGCCTGGTTACGGTTGTTGTGGTAAGCATAACCGGTACCAGCCGGGATCAGACGACCTACGATCACGTTCTCTTTCAGACCGCGCAGGTTATCACTCTTACCGCCTACTGCCGCTTCGGTCAGTACGCGAGTGGTTTCCTGGAACGAGGCCGCAGAGATGAAGGACTCAGTCGCCAGAGAGGCTTTGGTGATACCCAGCAGTTCGCGTTCGAACTTGGCCGGAATCTTGCCCTGCTCTTCCAGTTCGCGGTTAGCGATCTTGACGCGGGACACCTCAACCTGCTCCCCTTCGAGGAACTCAGAATCACCGGCTTCAGTGATCAGACACTTACGCAGCATCTGGCGAATGATCACCTCAATGTGCTTGTCGTTAATCTTCACACCCTGCAGACGATATACGTCCTGTACTTCATTCACAATGTAGTTGGCTACGTTGTGGATACCGCGCAGACGCAGAATATCGTGAGCAGACTCTGGACCATCGGCGATCACTTCACCGCGTTCGACTTTTTCACCTTCGAACACGTTCAGGTTACGCCATTTAGGGATCATCTCTTCGTATGGGTTACCGCCTTCAGCAGGGGTAATGACCAGACGACGCTTACCTTTGGTCTCTTTACCGAAGGAGATAGTACCGCTGATCTCAGCCAGAATCGCCGGCTCTTTTGGCTTACGGGCTTCGAACAGGTCAGCAACCCTTGGCAGACCACCGGTAATATCGCGAGTCTTGGACGATTCCTGAGGAATACGAGCCAGTGCATCACCGACGCTGATCTGAGCATTATCTTCCAGGTTTACGATCGCATTGCTGGGCAGGAAGTACTGCGCAGGTACGTCGGTACCAGGAATGGTCAGGTCATTACCGTTTTCGTCAACCAAACGGATCATTGGACGCATTTCTTTGCCGGCGCTTGGGCGCTGGGCCACATCCAATACCACGATAGAAGACAGACCGGTCAGCTCGTCGGTTTGACGCGAGATGGTGACACCGTCAATCATCTGCTCAAACTTCACATAACCCGCCACCTCAGTGATGATTGGGTGAGTATGTGGATCCCAGTTAGCGATAGTCTGGCCAGCTGTAACTTCGGCGCCTTCCAGCGTTTCCAGCACAGTACCGTAAGGCACCTTGTAGCGCTCTTTCTCACGGCCCAGTTCATCGATAATCGCCAGCTCGGACGAGCGCGATACGATAACCAGCTTGCCATCGCTGTTCTTAACGAACTTGGCGTTATGCAGCTTCAGGTTACCGGCGTTCTTCACCTGAACGTTGTTTTCTGCAGAAGCCCTGGATGCCGCACCACCGATGTGGAAGGTACGCATCGTCAGCTGTGTACCAGGCTCACCGATTGACTGAGCAGCGACAACCCCGATTGCTTCACCTTGGTTAATCAGGTGGCCTCGGGCCAGGTCACGACCGTAACACTTGGCACAAACACCGAAGTCGGTATCACAGGAGATCACAGAGCGAACTTTAACTTCGTCAACACTGTACTCTTCCAGCTTGTCACACCATGCTTCATCCAGCAGAGTGTTACGTGGCGCCAGGACTTCGTCGGAACCAGGATAGTAAACATCCTCGGCAACAACACGACCCAGTACCCGCTCACGGAGCGGCTCAACCACGTCACCACCTTCAATCAGCGGCTTCATGATCAGACCTTCGTGAGTACCACAGTCATCTTCGATAACAACCAGATCCTGAGCAACATCCACCAGACGACGAGTCAGATAACCTGAGTTCGCAGTCTTAAGTGCGGTATCCGCCAGACCCTTACGAGCACCGTGAGTAGAAATAAAGTACTGCAGTACGTTCAGACCTTCACGGAAGTTCGCCACGATGGGCGTTTCGATGATAGAGCCGTCTGGCTTGGCCATCAGGCCACGCATACCCGCCAACTGACGGATCTGAGCGGCACTACCACGAGCGCCTGAGTCGGCCATCATGTAGATGCTGTTGAAGGAAGCCTGTTTCTCTTCTTCACCGTCGCGGTTGATAACCACTTCGGAAGACAGGTTTTCCATCATCGCCTTGGAGACTTTCTCGTTGGCGCTGGCCCAGATATCGATAACCTTGTTGTAACGCTCACCGGCAGTAACCAGACCAGACTGGAACTGTTCCTGGATTTCCAGAACTTCGGCTTCTGCGTCGGCAACCAGCTTGTACTTGGCTTCCGGGATTTCCATATCGTTGATACCGACAGAGGCACCAGAGATAGTGGCGTATTGGAAACCTGTGTACATCAGTTGGTCAGCAAAGATAACAGTATCTTTCAGACCCAGCTGACGGTAGCAGGTGTTCAGCAAACGGGAGATCTGCTTCTTGCCCATGTTCTGGTTAACCAGATCAAAAGACATACCGGCTGGCAAGATCAGTGACAACAGAGCACGACCTACTGTGGTGTCGACAATGCGGCGCTGCTGGGTGCGTTCACCATTCTCATCGATATGAGTTTCGGTGATACGAACTTTAACCCGGGCGTGCAGCTCGGCGGCACCAGTGCGATAGGCTTTCTCGGCTTCGGCAACAGACTCAAAGGCCATACCTTCACCGCGGCCATTTACGCGTTCACGGCTCATGTAGTACAGACCCAGTACCACGTCCTGAGAAGGAGTGATAACCGGCTCACCGTTGGCAGGCGACAGAATGTTGTTGGTTGACATCATCAACGCACGGGCTTCCAGCTGGGCTTCCAGCGTCAGAGGCACGTGTACCGCCATTTGGTCACCGTCGAAGTCGGCGTTATAGGCCGCACACACCAGTGGGTGCAGTTGAATCGCTTTACCTTCGATCAGTACAGGTTCGAACGCCTGGATACCCAAACGGTGCAGTGTTGGTGCACGGTTCAGCATCACAGGGTGTTCGCGGATCACTTCATCCAGTACGTCCCAAACCTCGGCAACTTCACGCTCAACCATCTTCTTGGCGGCTTTGATGGTAGTGGCCAGGCCACGACCTTCCAGCTTGCCGTAGATAAATGGTTTGAACAGTTCCAGCGCCATTTTCTTCGGCAGACCACACTGGTGCAGACGCAGAGTTGGGCCCACGGTAATTACCGAACGGCCTGAGTAGTCAACACGCTTACCCAGCAGGTTTTGACGGAAACGACCTTGCTTACCCTTGATCATGTCGGCCAAGGACTTTAGAGGACGCTTGTTGGAACCGGTAATGGCACGACCGCGACGACCGTTATCCAGCAGGGCATCAACAGATTCCTGCAGCATACGCTTTTCGTTGCGAACTATGATATCCGGAGCAGCCAGATCCAGCAGACGCTTCAAACGGTTGTTACGGTTGATCACGCGGCGATACAGATCGTTCAGATCTGAAGTCGCGAAACGGCCGCCGTCCAGTGGAACCAGAGGACGCAAATCAGGTGGCAGAACCGGCAGCACCTTGAGGATCATCCACTCTGGCTTGTTGCCTGAATGGTAGAAGGCCTCAACCAGCTTCAACCGCTTGGTGACTTTCTTGCGACGGGTCTCAGAGTTGATAGATGGCAGCTCTTCGCGCATCTGCTCAACTTCTTTCTCCAGATCGATAGCGCGCAGCAGTTCCAGAACCGCTTCGGCACCCATCTTGGCTTCAAACTCGTCACCATACTCTTCCAGCGCATCCAGGTAGGTTTCTTCGGTCAGCATTTGACCGCGCTCCAGGCTGGTCATGCCTGGCTCGATAACCACATAAGATTCGAAGTAGAGTACCCGCTCAATATCACGCAGAGTCATGTCCAGCATCAGACCGATACGGGATGGCAGTGACTTGAGGAACCAGATGTGGGCAACTGGGCTGGCCAGTTCGATGTGGCCCATACGCTCACGACGTACTTTGGTCTGGGTCACTTCAACGCCACACTTCTCACAGATCACACCGCGGTGCTTGAGACGCTTGTACTTACCGCACAGACACTCGTAATCTTTGACCGGGCCAAAGATACGGGCACAGAACAGGCCTTCACGCTCAGGCTTGAATGTACGGTAGTTGATGGTTTCAGGCTTCTTAACTTCACCAAATGACCAAGAACGGATCAGATCAGGCGACGCCAGGCCGATCTTGATGCCTTCAAATTCTTCAGTCTTGCTTTGCTGTTTCAGAAACTTTAATAAGTCTTTCACGTTTCTCTCCTGAAGGAGTTAAACCCGGTGCCCCGCTCTCGCGGAGCACCAATTCGTTGCCAAACGCAGGCTTTAAACCGCGTCTTACTCTTGATCCAACTCGATGTTGATACCGAGAGAACGGATCTCCTTCAGCAATACGTTGAAGGACTCTGGCATTCCTGGCTGCATCTGATGGTTACCGTCAACGATGTTCTTGTACATCTGAGTACGACCGTTAACGTCATCCGATTTCACTGTGAGCATTTCCTGCAGAGTATACGCAGCACCGTATGCCTCCAGGGCCCACACTTCCATCTCACCGAAACGCTGACCACCGAACTGAGCTTTACCGCCCAGAGGTTGCTGAGTAACCAAGCTGTACGAACCGGTAGAACGGGCGTGCATCTTGTCATCAACCAAGTGGTTCAGTTTGAGCATGTACATGTAACCTACGGTCACAGGACGCTCGAACTGGTTACCGGTACGACCATCAAACAGATTCAGCTGACCAGAAGTCGGCAGACCTGCGAGTTCAAGCATCTGCTTGATCTCTTTCTCTTTGGCACCGTCGAAGGCTGGGGTTGCCGTTGGCAGACCATCCTTCAGGTGTTTGGCCAGACGCAGAACTTCATCATCGGTAAATGAATCGATATCCACGCGCTGCTTCACTTCATCGCCCAGTTCATAGACCTGTTTGATGTAGCCACGCAGTTCGGCCAGCTCACGCTGTTCTTCCAGCATGGCATTGATGCGATTACCAATACCTTTAGCCGCAGCACCCAAGTGAACTTCCAGTACCTGACCTATGTTCATCCGCGAAGGTACACCCAGAGGGTTCAGTACGATGTCGACAGGGTTACCCTGCTCGTCGTATGGCATATCTTCGATAGGACAGATCTTGGAGATCACACCCTTGTTACCGTGACGACCGGCCATCTTGTCACCAGGCTGGATGGTACGCTTAACCGCCAGGTAAACCTTAACGATCTTCAGTACGCCTGGAGCCAGATCATCACCTTGGGTGATCTTGCGACGCTTGACTTCGAACTTCTTGTCAAAGTCGGCTTTCAGCTCTTCGTGCTGTTCAGCCAGCTGTTCCAGTTCGGTTTGCTTGGCTTCATCGTCGATAACCTGAACCAATACGTCTTTGCGTGGCAGTTCAGCCAGTTTGGCTTCACTGAAACCGGCGCTCAGCAGCAGGTTACGGGCACGGCTCAGTACACCCTCTTCGAGGATCTTGAACTCTTCAGTCAAGTCCTTACGGGCTTGAGCAATGTGCATCTCTTCGATTTCGATGGCGCGCTTGTCTTTTTCAACACCGTCACGGGTGAAGACTTGCACGTCGATAACTGTACCCTTCACTGAGTTAGGTACACGCAGAGAGCTGTCTTTAACGTCAGACGCTTTCTCACCGAAAATAGCCCGCAGCAGTTTCTCTTCCGGAGTCAGCTGAGTTTCACCCTTAGGCGTTACCTTACCAACCAGAATGTCACCGCCTTTAACTTCGGCGCCGATGTAAACGATACCGGATTCATCCAGCTTGCTCAGTGCAGACTCACCTACGTTAGGGATGTCAGCAGTGATCTCTTCGCTACCCAGCTTGGTGTCACGGGCAATACAGGACAGTTCCTGAATGTGGATAGTCGTGAAACGGTCTTCCTGCGCTACGCGCTCGGAAATAAGGATGGAATCCTCAAAGTTGTAACCGTTCCATGGCATGAAGGCCACGCGCATGTTCTGACCCAGAGCCAGGTCGCCCAAGTCGGTTGACGGACCATCGGCCAGCACGTCACCACGCACCACAGGCTCACCTACGCTACAGCATGGACGCTGGTTGATGCAGGTGTTCTGGTTGGAACGGGTGTACTTGGTCAGGTTGTAGATATCGATACCGGCTTCGCCTGGGCGCAGCTCATCTTCGTTAACCTTAACCACGATGCGGCTGGCATCAACATAGTCGATCACACCGCCACGCTTGGCAGCCACAACCACGCCTGAGTCAACAGCCAGTGTACGTTCAATACCTGTACCCACCAGAGGCTTCTCTGACTTGAGTGTTGGTACTGCCTGACGTTGCATGTTTGCACCCATCAATGCACGGTTAGCGTCGTCGTGCTCAAGGAATGGGATCAAAGATGCCGCCACAGAGATGATCTGCTGTGGAGATACGTCCATATACTGGATATCGGAAGCGCGCATAAAGGTAGATTCACCCTTGTGGCGACAGGCAACCTGCTCTTCCACAATGCGACCTTCGTTGTCGAGCTCGATGTTGGCCTGTGCAATCACATAGCGGCCTTCTTCGATGGCTGACAGATATTCCACTTCATCGGTAACCACACTGTCGATCACCTTACGATAAGGTGTTTCCAGGAAGCCGTATGAGTTGGTACGGGCAAAGGTAGACAGTGAGTTGATCAGACCAATGTTTGGACCTTCAGGGGTCTCAATTGGACACAGACGACCATAGTGAGTTGGGTGCACGTCTCGAACTTCGAAGCCGGCACGCTCACGGGTCAGACCGCCAGGACCAAGAGCCGAAATACGGCGCTTGTGAGTCACTTCTGACAGTGGGTTGTTCTGATCCATAAACTGCGACAGCTGAGAAGAACCGAAGAACTCTTTCACTGCAGCAGAGATTGGCTTGGCGTTGATCAGATCCTGAGGCATCAGCTCGTTCAGATCGCCCAGAGACAGACGTTCACGTACAGCGCGCTCAACACGTACCAGACCGACACGGAACTGGTTCTCGGCCATTTCGCCAACGCTACGGATACGACGGTTACCCAGGTGGTCGATATCATCGACTTCATCAAAACCGTTACGGATTTCGATGATCTTCTTCATTACGGCAACTATGTCTTCTTTGGTCAGTACACCGGTACCCTCGTTCTCGTCGATTTCGAGACGACGGTTGAACTTCATCCGGCCCACTTTAGATAGGTCATAGCGCTCTTCGCTGAAGAACAGGTTTTGGAACAGAGCTTCGGCGGCATCCTTGGTTGGTGGCTCGCCAGGACGCATCATGCGATAGATTTCAACCAGCGCTTCCAAACGGTTGGTGGTTGAGTCAATACGCAGAGTGTCAGAGATGTAAGCACCGTGATCCAGCTCGTTGATGTACAGGGTGCTGACCTCTTTGATACCGGCCAGTGACAGATTGGCCAGGTCTTCCAGGCTGATCTCGTTGTTGGCGGTAACCAGTACTTCACCTGTGTCAGGATCGATATAGTCCTGAGCCGCCACTTTACCAACTATGTACTCAACCGGAACTTCCAGTTCAGTAGTGTTGGTTTTTTCCAGTTGGCGGATATGACGGGCAGTGATACGACGGCCCTTCTCTACCAGCACAGTGCCTTCTGAATCCTTGATGTCATAGCTGGCAGTTTCGCCACGAAGACGCTCAGGAACCAGTGTCATGACCAGAGAATCTTTCTTGATCTTGAAGTCGACACGCTCAAAGAAGATGTCGAGGATATCCTGAGTAGAATATTCCAGGGCACGCAGAATGATGCTGGCAGGCAGCTTACGGCGACGGTCGATACGTACAAACAACGCATCTTTAGGGTCGAACTCGAAGTCGAGCCAAGACCCGCGGTAAGGAATAATACGCGCGTTATACAGCACTTTACCTGAAGAGTGTGTCTTACCACGGTCGTGGTCGAAGAACACACCTGGGCTACGGTGCAACTGAGATACGATAACACGCTCAGTACCATTGATAACAAAGGTACCGTTTTCAGTCATCAGAGGGATATCCCCCATGTAGACTTCTTGTTCTTTAATATCTTTTACAGTGCCGGCGGCAGCTTCACGATCATACAGCACCATGCGCAGCTTAACGCGCAGTGGAGCGGAGTATGTCACACCGCGGATTTGACACTCTTTCACATCAAAAACAGGCTCGCCCAGCTTATAGCTGACGTACTGCAGTTCTGAATTACCAGAAAAGCTCTTGATGGGAAAAACGCTACGGAAAGCGGCCTCAAGGCCACGCTCACCGGTAGGATCTTGATCGGTGAACTTCTTAAAAGAGTCTAACTGAATAGACAACAGGTAAGGGATGTCCAACACCTGTGGACGCTTACCGAAGTCTTTGCGAATACGCTTCTTTTCAGAATAGGAGTAAACCATGGGTTTCCTCTGCTTGCGAGATGTGACCAAGACTGAATCAACACAGTTAATCCAGCACGTTTGCCCATCACCGTTGATGGCAAGAACCTAACCAATAATCACTGCTAGGGACTGCAAAATCTGGCGACAAACGGTGAAAAAAATCGCCAACGCTTACAGCGCAAAAAAGGCCGACGGTCAAAAAACCGCCAGCCTCCACCCAATTGGCTTGGGTGATTGTAAGTCAGTATGACTTACTTGATCTCTACTTGAGCACCAGCTTCTTCGAGTTCTTTCTTCAGAGCTTCAGCTTCTTCTTTAGAGACAGCTTCTTTAACAGCTACTGGAGCAGATTCAGCCATAGCTTTGGCTTCTTTCAGACCCAGACCTGTGGCACCACGTACAGCCTTGATCACAGCAACTTTGTTGTCACCGTGAGAAGTCATAACTACGTCGAACTCGGTTTTCTCTTCAGCAGCAGCAGCTTCACCAGCGCCGCCAGCAACTACTGCGGCAGCAGCAGATACGCCGAACTTCTCTTCCATAGCTTCGATCAGTTCAACAACTTCCATTACAGACATAGCTGCAAAGGCTTCAAGGATTTGGTCTTTAGTGATAGACATAACAAATGTTTCCTATTGTTCTGAATTCAATTCTGTTAAGCAGCCAGCTTGAAATTAAGCGGCTTCTTGTTTTTGATCGCGCAGAGCGGCCAGAGTACGAACGAACTTGCCAGCAGATGCTTCTTTCATAGTCATCATCAGCTGTGCCAGTGCTTCTTCGTAAGTTGGCAGTTTTGCCAAACGATCAATGTCAGCTGCAGGGATGAATTCCCCTTCATAAGCTGCACCTTTAACTTCGAAAGCGGCTTGCTCTTTAGCAAAGTCTTTTAACAGACGAGCTGCAGCACCTGGGTGCTCGTTAGAGAAAGCAATCAAAGTTGGGCCAGAGAACACCTCTGTCAGACACTCAAAAGCAGTGCCTTCAACTGCGCGGCGAGCCAGGGTGTTACGTACTACACGTACATACACACCGTTTGCGCGAGCAGTCTTACGCAGAACTGTCATAGCACCTACAGTTACACCGCGTGAATCGGCGACAACTGCAGAAAGCGCACCTTTGGCAGCTTCGTTGACTTCAGCAACAATCGCTTTTTTGTCTTCGAGTCTTAATGCCATTGGCTTTACTCCTGGATTCTACCTGGGGAATCCCCCAGTGTTTACCATACTGAATACAAACGTACTCAGTTACTTACGGTGCAGATAATCCAGCAGAAATAAATCTATCTGGGGCCTGACACCGTCTACGCAGGAAATTAAGTATCCCAGACGGTCAACACCTGCGGTCTTGGACGGAAACCCATCCGAGTGTAAACACTCGTCATAGGTTCCAACCCACAAAAGTGCGCGCATTATAGGCTAACGCGCGCATTTTGTAAAATTAGTTAGCAGTGTCCAGAGTGTTCTGGTCAACAGCTACACCTGCACCCATAGTGGTGGAGATGCTTACCTTCTTCACGTACTGGCCTTTGGCTGCAGCAGGCTTGGCCTTCTTCAGTGCAGTCAGCAGTGCTTCCAGGTTTTCTTTCAGTTGAGCGGTTTCGAAGTCCACTTTACCGATAGTAGTGTGGATGATACCGTTCTTGTCGTTACGGTAACGAACCTGACCAGCCTTGGCGTTCTTAACAGCTTCGGCAACGTTAGGAGTTACAGTACCAGTTTTAGGGTTAGGCATCAGGCCGCGTGGGCCCAGGATTTGACCCAGCATACCAACAACGCGCATTGCATCAGGAGATGCGATAACTACGTCGAAGTTCATTTCGCCGGCTTTCACCTGCTCAGCCAGATCTTCCATACCTACCAGTTCAGCACCAGCTTCTTTCGCAGCTTCGGCATTGGCACCTTGAGTGAATACAGCAACACGTACTTCACGACCAGTACCGTGTGGCAGCACAGTGGCACCACGAACGTTTTGGTCAGATTTACGAGGATCAACACCCAGGTTAACGGCAACGTCTACGCTCTCAACGAACTTGGCAGTAGCCAGTTCTTTCAGCAGAGCTACAGCTTCGTTGATGTCGTATGCTTTGGTTACGTCCACTTTTTCGCGGATGGTGCGCATGCGCTTAGTCAGCTTTGCCATTATATTAGTCCTCTACTACCAAACCCATGGAACGCGCAGTACCTTCGATTGAGCGAGTCATCGCTTCAATGTCAGCACCAGTCATATCGGTTGCCTTGGTTTCAGCAATTTCCTGAACCTGGCTACGCTTGATAGTACCCACTTTCTGAGTGTTAGGACGAGCAGAACCTGACTTCAGACCAGCGGCTTTCTTCAGCAAGAAGGCTGCAGGTGGAGTCTTGGTTTCGAAAGTGAATGAGCGATCGTTGTAAACAGTGATCACTACTGGAATTGGCATACCTTTTTCGAACTTTTCAGTACGAGCGTTGAATGCTTTACAGAATTCCATGATGTTCACACCTTT
Organism: Shewanella algae; assembly: GCF_009183365.2. Lineage (NCBI taxonomy): Bacteria > Pseudomonadati > Pseudomonadota > Gammaproteobacteria > Alteromonadales > Shewanellaceae > Shewanella > Shewanella algae. Next base: position 247,582 of record NZ_CP068230.1, on the reverse strand, counting down.
TTGACCCAGAGCTGGACCAACTGGTGGAGACGGGTTTGCAGCACCGGCTGCTACTTGCAGCTTGATGTAAGCTTCAATTTTCTTTGCCATCTGACATTTCCTCAGTTTGGGTTCAAACGCTCAGGCGACATGCCTTGAGCTCCCCGAAAACAACGGGTGCGGATTATATAGAAATCCGCACCCGTTGCCAAACGGATTTTGTATTTTATTTAATCAGGATTTCTCGACCTGATTAAAGTCCAACTCAACCGGAGTTGAACGACCGAAGATCATCACAGACACCTTGACGCGGTTCTTGTCATAATCCACTTCTTCAACAGTACCATTGAAGTCGGCAAACGGACCATCGGTAACTCGAACCACTTCGCCGGGTTCGAACATAACTCGATGAGTCGGAGAATCTGTAGTCTCCTGCAGACGACGCAGGATAGCCTCGGCTTCTTTATCGGAAATAGGAGCAGGACGATCTGAAGTGCCGCCGATAAAGCCCATCACACGTGGGATGCTTTTCACCAAGTGCCAGCTTTGATCGTTCATTTCCATCTGTACCAGCACATAGCCGGGGAAGAACTTGCGCTCGCTCTTGCGGCGTTGGCCGGCACGCATTTCCACAACTTCTTCGGTCGGAACCAGGACTTCGCCGAAGAACTCTTCCATACCGTGCATTTTGATGTGTTCAAGCAGAGACTTACATACACGGCCTTCATAACCGGAAAAAGCCTGAACCACATACCATCTTTTCTTAGCTTCTTTAGCTTCAGTCATTCTAGTGCCTATACGCCAGTAATAAAGTTGACAATGCGCAGCAATACCGCATCCAGTCCCCAGAGAATCAAGGCCAGGATACCTGTCGCAGCCAGTACGATAAAGGTGGTATTCAACGCCTCTTGACGAGTCGGCCATACGACTTTGCGTACTTCAATTTGGGACTCACGGGCAAAGGCCAATGCTTGCTTACCCTTAACAGTTTGCAGAGCAATAAAACCAGCAATAGCAAATACAACAACCACACCCGCAGCGCGGATTGGCAGAGTGATGATTTCACTGTTGTTGTACATCTGGTTGCCAACGATAGCCACTACCACCAGTAGTATAGCTATTACCCACTTTACGATATCCAGAGAGTTGCCCTGGTTTTCAGTATTTGTTGTCATCGGTTAATTCCGTTACTCATTACGACCTGAGCCAAGGGACAGCTGAGTAAGTTTAAGGCTTAAATCAGCGCCAGCCCGCTTTCGAACTCGCCCCTGACGAGAATTCTCCGGCTCAGGGCACAAAAATCGGCCATAGATTGTATTCTTAATCAGCTTTGTTATCAAGGATACACAGGGCGAAACCAAGAGAAAGCCTGACACTTTACGCCAGCAAGCAAAAAAGGAAGCCGAAGCTTCCTTTTTCAAAGTAACCTGTCTCGCAATTAAGCGATGATCTTGGCTACAACACCAGCACCAACTGTACGGCCACCTTCACGGATGGCGAAGCGCAGACCTTCGTCCATCGCGATTGGGCAGATCAGAGTTACTGTCATCTTGATGTTGTCACCTGGCATTACCATCTCTACGCCTTCTGGCAGTTCGATAGTACCGGTCACGTCAGTTGTACGGAAGTAGAACTGTGGACGGTAGCCTTTGAAGAATGGAGTGTGACGACCACCTTCTTCTTTAGACAGCACGTAAACTTCTGATTCGAACTTGGTGTGTGGAGTGATTGAACCAGGCTTAGCCAGTACTTGACCACGCTCTACTTCATCACGCTTGGTACCACGCAGCAGGATACCGCAGTTCTCACCGGCACGACCTTCGTCCAGCAGCTTACGGAACATTTCTACACCAGTACAGGTAGTCTTGGTAGTGTCGTGGATACCCACGATTTCTACTTCGTCACCAACTTTGATGATACCGCGCTCTACACGACCTGTTACTACAGTACCGCGACCAGAGATTGAGAATACGTCTTCGATAGGCAGCAGGAATGGCTTATCGATATCACGCTCTGGCTCAGGGATGTAGGTATCCAGTGCTTCTGCCAGTTCGATGATCTTGGCTTCCCACTGAGCATCGCCTTCCAGAGCTTTCAGAGCAGAACCCTGAATTACTGGCAGGTCATCACCTGGGAAATCGTACTCAGACAGCAGTTCACGAACTTCCATCTCTACCAGTTCCAGCAGCTCTTCATCGTCTACCATGTCACACTTGTTCATGAATACGATGATGAAAGGTACACCTACCTGACGAGACAGCAGGATGTGCTCACGAGTCTGTGGCATTGGGCCGTCAGTAGAAGCTACTACCAGGATTGCGCCGTCCATCTGGGCAGCACCGGTGATCATGTTTTTAACATAGTCAGCGTGACCTGGGCAGTCTACGTGGGCGTAGTGACGAGTTGGAGTGTCATACTCGATGTGAGAGGTATTGATGGTAATACCGCGCTCACGCTCTTCTGGAGCGTTATCGATCGCTGCGAAGTCACGCGCCTCACCACCGTAAGTCTTAGACAGTACAGTTGAGATAGCAGCAGTCAGAGTGGTTTTACCATGGTCCACGTGGCCAATGGTACCCACGTTAACGTGGGGTTTACTACGTTCAAATTTAGCTTTAGACATGGTATTGCCTCAATCTAAGATTTTCTGGTGGTGAAACCATATATAGTGAAAAAGTCCGATGCAAATGAATGACATCGAACAGATTATAAAAGGCAGAGGTAAAATTTAAGATAGGCTGGTGCTGATAGGCAGATTCGAACTGCCGACCTCATCCTTACCAAGGATGCGCTCTACCACCTGAGCCATATCAGCATGCAAATTTGGAGCGGGCAGCGGGAATCGAACCCGCGTTATCAGCTTGGAAGGCTGGAGTAATACCATTATACGATGCCCGCGCAACCTACTTAAGGCTACCTACTTACCTTGAAAATGGTGGAGGGAGAAGGATTCGAACCTTCGAAGGCGGAGCCGTCAGATTTACAGTCTGATCCCTTTGGCCACTCGGGAACCCCTCCGATAAAATTGGTGCCGGCACCAAGAGTCGAACTCGGGACCTACTGATTACAAGTCAGTTGCTCTACCAACTGAGCTATGCCGGCACTTCATTTCGGTAGCGGATATTAGGTAAATGTTGGGGCGAGTGCAATAGGAAATTGGCTTTTTTTCGAAAAAAAGCCCTGAATGGTGCTTTTTTACTCTGACACTACGTAGGTATTCAACTCCTTCTTAACCCTCTGTACACGGGATAAACAATTCGGCTTGGCATAGGGATTTTTTATTGTTCATGAATAATTCATGGTGTACTGTGCCTTGCCTGAGCAGAGGAAATCAGATGACAACAGCCAACTCAATTCAACAGGCATTATATATGCCGTTTCACCGCCAGCAATGGGCCGAACTTCGCGAGTCGGTGCCTTTGACCTTGAGCGAAACCGAATTGAAAAAGCTGCGGGGGATTAATGAAAAGGTTTCCCTCACTGAAGTTACCGACATCTATTTGCCCCTCAGTCGTCTGCTTAACTTGATCGTTGGCGCCAAGCAGCAAAGAGGTTTGGTGTTAAATGAGTTTTTGGGGCAAACCCCGGCCAAGAGTCCTTACATTATCAGTATTGCCGGCAGTGTCGCCGTTGGGAAAAGTACCACAGCCCGTATCCTGCAGGCACTTTTGAGCCATTGGCCCGAACACCCTAAGGTCGATCTGATTACTACGGATGGTTTTCTCTACCCGCTGGCCGAGCTGAAACAAAAAGGGTTGTTGCAGCGTAAAGGCTTTCCGGAAAGCTATGACATGAAGCTATTGGTGGAGTTTATCGCTGCCATCAAGTCAGGCGCCGAGTTGGTCGAGGCTCCGCTATATTCCCACATCAGTTACGACCGGCTCCCCGAAGTGCAGCAGGTCAGACAGCCGGACATTTTGATCCTTGAAGGCTTGAATGTACTGCAGACAGAGCTGGATTCTCCCGTGAGTATCAAGCGTCCATTTGTTTCTGATTTCGTGGACTTCTCTATCTATGTAGATGCGGACGAATCACTGCTGAAACATTGGTATATAGATAGGTTCCTGCAGTTCCGGCATACGGCTTTTGCCAATGAGCGCTCCTACTTCCACCACTATGCCAAGCTGAGCGATGCCGAAGCCGAACATATAGCCGCCAATATCTGGGACACCATCAATGGCCCGAACCTGAATCTGAATATTGAGCCCACCCGCGAGCGGGCACATCTTATTCTGAAAAAGGGTCAAGACCACCTGATGGATAAAGTGCTGCTGCGAAAATAATCAAGCGCCGCGTAAGCTGATTTCCCCGCCGACAAAATGCTGTGGACCCGTTTCTGTCTGTAGGATGACGCCACCTTGCTCATCCACTCCCAGGTAGTGGCCGCTAATTTGCTGTTCACCCAGCAGCAATTTGACCTGTTGACCGGCAAAGATATCGGCACTCTGCCACCTGGTGCTGAATGCAGCCAATCCCTGAGTCTCAAACAGCTTAATATCTTTCAATAACTGTTGGTGGAGATTGATAGCCAACTCAGTCTTGTCCGGCATAGATTCAAGTCCACTGAGATCGCTCCAGGGTTGATCCAGTTGTTCACCCAGTTCAGCAGGCATAGCCATATTCAGGCCTATCCCGATCACCAGATCGCATTCGCTGTCGGCAGTACCACTCATTTCAATCAGCACACCGGCAAGTTTACGGCCATCGAGATAGATATCGTTGGGCCACTTCACTCCCAAACCGGCAATACCGAAAGACTCCAACACGCTAACCAGTGAACAGGCAACCACCAGACTCAAGCCCATCGCCTGAGAAAGGCCTTGAGAGAACTGCCAGTACATAGAGAAATAGAGGTGACTGCCGTAGGGCGACAACCACTGGCGTCCTCTACGCCCTCGTCCGGCAGATTGGTACTCGGCAATACAGAGATCGCCATTACTCAATTCATCGACATGGTTGAGCAGGAATGTATTGGTACCACCGAGTTCATCAAAGTAGAAACAACGGTTATCTATAGCGGAAAGCAAACGCGGCTTATCGATAAGATGCAGGCTTCTCGCTAACTTATAGCCTTTGCCTTTCACGCTGAAGATATCGATCCCAAAGGCAGTCAAGGCACTGATATGTTTGCTGACAGCCGTACGGCTGACACCGAGCTGTTCGGCCAGCTTTTCGCCGGAGACAAACTCACCCTGCTGCAACAGCTGTAATATTTCCCGCTTGCGCTTCCACTGTTCGGTCATCGTCAGAGACTCCTCTCTCCTGTTGCCGCAAAAATTCGCGGCTCGGGTTGCAATTCGACACCGAAGCGCGCTTGCACTTGCCTGATAATTTCCCGCGCCAAATTAGCCACATCCTTACCCCTGGCACCACCTTTATTCACCAGTACCAGGGCTTGCTTATCATGGACTGCTGCCGCTCCCAACTGGAAACCTTTCAAACCTGCCTTATCGATAAGCCAGCCTGCGGCCAACTTAACAGTACCATCCTGCTGAGCATAACCCACCAAATCAGGAAAGCGTTCGGCCAATTTAAGATAGTCGGCAGCAGCAACCACAGGATTCTTGAAAAAGCTGCCGGCATTGCCAAGCACTACAGGATCCGGCAGTTTTTCCTGACGAACCTGACATACCCGCTCAAAAATCATGGTCGCGGTCACCTCAATCTCTTCAGCGAGCGACTGCAACGGCCCATAACTCAGTTTCGGCTGCCAGGCTTTAGGCAGTTTCAAGCCGACAGAGGTGATCACAGCCTTCCCCTTGAGCTCATTTTTGAAAATCGACTCACGATAGCCAAAATCACAATCAGCGGCCTCGAGACGAGTTAGCGCGCCGGTCTGCAGATCCAAGTACTCAACCCAGTCACACAACTGACACAGCTCAATTCCATAGGCGCCTATGTTTTGAATAGGCGCTGCACCAACTGTCCCCGGGATCAGAGCCATATTCTCAAGCCCCGGCATCCCCAGCTTAAGCGTTTCGCAAACCAAATCGTGCCAGTTTTCACCGGCGGCAACCTTTAGATAAAAATGCTCTTGATCCTCACAGACATCGATTCCCTTGGTACCGATTTGAATCACTGTCCCTTGATAATCTTCAAGCAGCAATAGATTACTGCCACCACCGAGGATCAGCATAGGGGTCTCATCGCCCTTATGCTGCATGCAAGCCTGGACAAGCTCCGTGGTAGAACTCACTCTGATGAGTTCCCGACAGCAACAGTCGATTCCAAAGGTGTTCAAAGATTTAAGGGAGTGGACTAGAGTTGGCATCTAAAGCTTTCACTGCAAATAAAAGCAGCATTGTAACGGGATTAGCCGGCTATTTCAGCCGCAAAACACCCATAAGCGAATATCCAGCAGCAAGCTACTCGGCTGCTACCGACTCAAAGCTGGATTAAGGCAAATCTCACAGGCCCTAAACGCAAAAAAGCCACCTTATGCAGGTGGCTTCTCTACTTAATTGGGCGTCTGGCGATGGCCAGCTTCGAGCAAGCTCTCCGCGTTCGTCTGGCGCATCAAACTGAGTTTGATAAACGCGACAACCTCACCCTACTCCACATGGGATTGTGCCTCACTACGTTCGGACTCTTTATCTTCCCCATGTGAGAGTGGACATTTCAAAATGCAATTAAAACGAAAAATCCCCAACACAAAGTGCTGGGGATTTTCATTTTATTAGGCGTCTGGCGATGACCTACTCTCACATGGGGAGACCCCACACTACCATCGGCGCGATTGCGTTTCACTTCTGAGTTCGGGATGGGATCAGGTGGGACCACAATGCTATTGTCACCAGACATATTCTTACTGGTTAATTGTCCGTCTGACGGTATTGTTTCCTCGCTACGCTGCTCATGTACTTCAGTACACTGCGCGGCTCGCTCGTCACGGCTTTGTCAGCCAAACAATTACCTGCGTCATTAACCTTTATTCTTCAATTCAGAAAGCTGTGCTCTTCTTCAGAGCCTGAGTTCAAACTTCAATCAAGTATCTAACTTCTTCAAGTCCGTAAAACCCATCTGGGTTGTATGGTTAAGCCTCTCGAGTCATTAGTACAGGTTAGCTCAACGCCTCGCAACGCTTACACACCCTGCCTATCAACGTCCTGGTCTCGAACGGCTCTTCAGAGGGCTCCAGGCCCTAGGGATGACTCATCTTGGGGCTCGCTTCCCGCTTAGATGCTTTCAGCGGTTATCGATTCCGAACGTAGCTACCGGGCAATGCCATTGGCATGACAACCCGAACACCAGCGGTTCGTCCACTCCGGTCCTCTCGTACTAGGAGCAGCTCCCCTCAATCATCCAACGCCCACGGCAGATAGGGACCGAACTGTCTCACGACGTTCTGAACCCAGCTCGCGTACCACTTTAAATGGCGAACAGCCATACCCTTGGGACCGACTTCAGCCCCAGGATGTGATGAGCCGACATCGAGGTGCCAAACACCGCCGTCGATATGAACTCTTGGGCGGTATCAGCCTGTTATCCCCGGAGTACCTTTTATCCGTTGAGCGATGGCCCTTCCATTCAGAACCACCGGATCACTATGACCTGCTTTCGCACCTGCTCGACGTGTCTGTCTCGCAGTTAAGCTGGCTTATGCCATTACACTAACCGTACGATGTCCGACCGTACTTAGCCAACCTTCGTGCTCCTCCGTTACTCTTTGGGAGGAGACCGCCCCAGTCAAACTACCCACCAGGCACTGTCCCTAACCCCGATTAGGGGCCCAGGTTAGAACATCAACACTACAAGGGTGGTATTTCAAGGTTGACTCCAACAAGACTGGCGTCTCATCTTCATAGTCTCCCACCTATCCTACACATGTAGGGTCAATGTTCAGTGCCAAGCTATAGTAAAGGTTCACGGGGTCTTTCCGTCTAGCCGCGGGTATACGGCATCTTCACCGCAATTTCAACTTCACTGAGTCTCGGCTGGAGACAGCGTGGCCATCATTACGCCATTCGTGCAGGTCGGAACTTACCCGACAAGGAATTTCGCTACCTTAGGACCGTTATAGTTACGGCCGCCGTTTACCGGGGCTTCGATCATGAGCTTCTCCGAAGATAACCCAATCAATTAACCTTCCGGCACCGGGCAGGCGTCACACCGTATACGTCATCTTGCGATTTTGCACAGTGCTGTGTTTTTGATAAACAGTTGCAGCCACCTGGTATCTGCGACTCCCGTCAGCTCAGAGAGCAAGTCTCATCACCAACAGGAGCGTACCTTCTCCCGAAGTTACGGTACCATTTTGCCTAGTTCCTTCAGCCGAGTTCTCTCAAGCGCCTTGGTATTCTCTACCCGACCACCTGTGTCGGTTTGGGGTACGATTCCTGCTAACCTGAAGCTTAGAAGATTTTCCTGGAAGCATGGCATCAACCACTTCATCCCCTTAGGGACTCGTCGTCAGCTCTCAGTGTATGTGTGCCCGGATTTGCCTAAGCACACCACCTACTACCTTAAACGCGGACTACCAACGCCGCGCCGGCCTAGCCTTCTCCGTCTCTCCATCGCAGTTAGCAGAAGTACGGGAATATTAACCCGTTTCCCATCGACTACGCCTTTCAGCCTCGCCTTAGGGGTCGACTCACCCTGCCCCGATTAACGTTGGACAGGAACCCTTGGTCTTTCGGCGAGGGGGTTTTTCACCCCCTTTATCGTTACTCATGTCAGCATTCGCACTTCTGATACCTCCAGCGTGGGTTACCCCTTCGCCTTCAACGGCTTACAGAACGCTCCTCTACCGCACTGATGCAAGCATCAGTACCCGTAGCTTCGGTGAATTGCTTAGCCCCGTTACATCTTCCGCGCAGGCCGACTCGACTAGTGAGCTATTACGCTTTCTTTAAATGATGGCTGCTTCTAAGCCAACATCCTAGCTGTCTAAGCCTTCCCACATCGTTTCCCACTTAGCAATTACTTTGGGACCTTAGCTGACGGTCTGGGTTGTTTCCCTTTTGACGACGGACGTTAGCACCCGCCGTCTGTCTCCCGGATAGCACTCTTTGGTATTCGGAGTTTGCAAAGGGTTGGTAAGTCGGGATGACCCCCTAGCCTTAACAGTGCTCTACCCCCAAAGGTGTTCGTCCGAGGCGCTACCTAAATAGCTTTCGAGGAGAACCAGATATCTCCCGGTTTGATTGGCCTTTCACCCCCAGCCACAAGTCATCCGCTAATTTTTCAACATTAGTCGGTTCGGTCCTCCAGTTGATGTTACTCAACCTTCAACCTGCCCATGGCTAGATCACCGGGTTTCGGGTCTACACCTAGCAACTATACGCGCAGTTAACACTCGGTTTCCCTACGGCTCCGCTATTCGCTTAACCTCGCTACTAAATGTAAGTCGCTGACCCATTATACAAAAGGTACGCAGTCACGGTCTCAAGAACCGCTTCCACTGCTTGTACGTATACGGTTTCAGGTTCTATTTCACTCCCCTCACAGGGGTTCTTTTCGCCTTTCCCTCACGGTACTGGTTCACTATCGGTCAGTCAGGAGTATTTAGCCTTGGAGGATGGTCCCCCCATATTCAGACAACATATCACGTGTGCCGCCTTACTCGATTTCATCTCTGGTTAGTTTACGTGTACGGGGCTATCACCCTGTGCCGCTGTGCTTTCCAACACATTCCACTAACACCCCAAAGACTTAAGGGCTAATCCCCGTTCGCTCGCCGCTACTTGGGGAATCTCGGTTGATTTCTTTTCCTAAGGGTACTTAGATGTTTCAGTTCCCCTCGTTCGCCTCACTAAGCTATGTATTCACTTAGTGATGACACCTTATGGTGCCGGGTTTCCCCATTCGGACATCGCTGGCTCAAATGCTTGTTACTAGCTCACCAACGCTTTTCGCAAGTTACTACGTCCTTCATCGCCTCTGACTGCCAAGGCATCCACCGTATACGCTTGGTCGCTTAACCATACAACCCGGATGAGTTTTCATCGGACTGTATTGCAACCAGCTTAGGTTTACTTGTCTCACCTCCGGGTTAAGGAAGTGGACTCGCCTTGAAGAATTTCCAAAACACTTGATTGAAGTGTTTGAGAACTCAATTTGTATGCATCAAATCCTACTCCGAAGAGAGGTTTTGATGTCTACTATCAGCTTTCCAAATTGTTAAAGAGCGGGCTTAAAAAAGCCAAAGATAAATACTGACTTATCTTTGGCGTCTCTCGTCCTTTGTAGAGTGACGGTTCCAGCACTTCCAAGGGAAGTGGTGGAGCTATGCGGGATCGAACCGCAGACCTCCTGCGTGCAAGGCAGGCGCTCTCCCAGCTGAGCTATAGCCCCGTTTCTTTGCGGTTCTTTTTACCGATTTCGTTGTTAGCCTTCGCCTCTTCGCTCAGTCATTTAGTTAACTAAACTCCTTCACTCATCGCTCGGCTGCCTCGAACTCAATAAAAATCTCTCGCAAACAGTCTTGAACACCGTTCTGTTCATTTCTTCGACGCTAGTCAAGGCAAACAGGGAGGAAGTTTACTGGAGTAAACGACGACCTGCTTAACGCAGAATAGCGGAAGAATTGGTGGGTCTGAGTAGACTCGAACTACCGACCTCTCGCTTATCAGGCGAACGCTCTAACCACCTGAGCTACAGACCCCCATGCTCTACTTCTTTTATCAAGCAATCTGTGTGAACACTCAAAAGGTACACGGATGTACCGAATGTCGAAAATGCAGGAGCAATTTCCGACCAAGCACCAATTATCGCTTAGGTAAGGAGGTGATCCAGCCCCAGGTTCCCCTAGGGCTACCTTGTTACGACTTCACCCCAGTCATGAACCACACCGTGGTAAACGCCCTCCCGAAGGTTAAGCTATCTACTTCTGGTGCAGCCCACTCCCATGGTGTGACGGGCGGTGTGTACAAGGCCCGGGAACGTATTCACCGTGGCATTCTGATCCACGATTACTAGCGATTCCGACTTCATGGAGTCGAGTTGCAGACTCCAATCCGGACTACGACCAGCTTTATGGGATTAGCTCCACCTCGCGGCTTCGCAACCCTCTGTACTGACCATTGTAGCACGTGTGTAGCCCTACTCGTAAGGGCCATGATGACTTGACGTCGTCCCCACCTTCCTCCGGTTTATCACCGGCAGTCTCCCTAAAGTTCCCGGCATTACCCGCTGGCAAGTAAGGATAGGGGTTGCGCTCGTTGCGGGACTTAACCCAACATTTCACAACACGAGCTGACGACAGCCATGCAGCACCTGTCTCACAGTTCCCGAAGGCACCAATTCATCTCTGAAAAGTTCTGTGGATGTCAAGAGTAGGTAAGGTTCTTCGCGTTGCATCGAATTAAACCACATGCTCCACCGCTTGTGCGGGCCCCCGTCAATTCATTTGAGTTTTAACCTTGCGGCCGTACTCCCCAGGCGGTCTACTTAATGCGTTAGCTTGAGAGCCCAGTGTTCAAGACACCAAACTCCGAGTAGACATCGTTTACGGCGTGGACTACCAGGGTATCTAATCCTGTTTGCTCCCCACGCTTTCGTGCCTGAGCGTCAGTCTTTGTCCAGGGGGCCGCCTTCGCCACCGGTATTCCTCCAGATCTCTACGCATTTCACCGCTACACCTGGAATTCTACCCCCCTCTACAAGACTCTAGTTTGCCAGTTCGAAATGCGGTTCCCAGGTTGAGCCCGGGGCTTTCACATCTCGCTTAACAAACCGCCTGCGCACGCTTTACGCCCAGTAATTCCGATTAACGCTCGCACCCTCCGTATTACCGCGGCTGCTGGCACGGAGTTAGCCGGTGCTTCTTCTGCGAGTAACGTCACAGATGTAAGGTATTAACTTACACCCTTTCCTCCTCGCTGAAAGTGCTTTACAACCCGAAGGCCTTCTTCACACACGCGGCATGGCTGCATCAGGGTTTCCCCCATTGTGCAATATTCCCCACTGCTGCCTCCCGTAGGAGTCTGGGCCGTGTCTCAGTCCCAGTGTGGCTGATCATCCTCTCAGACCAGCTAGGGATCGTCGCCTAGGTGAGCCTTTACCTCACCTACTAGCTAATCCCACCTGGGCTTATCCATCAGCGCAAGGCCCGAAGGTCCCCTGCTTTCCCCCGTAGGGCGTATGCGGTATTAGCAGTCGTTTCCAACTGTTATCCCCCACAAATGGGCAAATTCCCAGGCATTACTCACCCGTCCGCCGCTCGTCATCTTCAAAAGCAAGCTTTTGAAATGTTACCGCTCGACTTGCATGTGTTAGGCCTGCCGCCAGCGTTCAATCTGAGCCATGATCAAACTCTTCAATTAAAGTTTTGGTTGATTCCGAAGAATCGACTCAATGAATTCTGTTCGTATGAACACTCTTCATCGAGTTAAATCGTTTTGTCGATTTCTCAATGCCTGTGAGTGTCCACACAGATTGCTTGATAGATTGTTAAAGAGCAGGACCGCGATGGAGCCCATCGGGTCAGGGCTGCGTATTCTACGCTTTCCCTTAAGTTCGTCAAGAAGTTTTTTATCACCATTTTGACGCCAACCTTGGATTATCTGGGAGTTAACCTCCATCGTCCCGGTCAGTGGATGCGCATTATAAGGAGGCCAGCCGATAGCGCAAGTGCTTTTTGACAGCTTCGGCGCCAAGCGTCCACCTTTTAACCGTAGCGGCTATTTACTGGTCTTTCCCCATTAAAAACTTGCTTTAAAGGCCCTGCTTATGTTGAAAAATGAGAGCAAAGGTCATTTTTTCGGCATCAGTCTGGTTTAAAGGTAAATAATTCATTACCATAGTTGCCGCTGTTAACAGTAATTTATCAATTCTTCTTCACAGAGAACATTTTTATGCAAAAGTCATTTTTGATTGTGCTGGGTATCGCCATTCTGGGCGCGCTTGCGATATATCAGCTCATGCCTCAACTGCCTGCATTTTTGGCCTTCCCTGTTGGCGCACTCCTTGCCGCTGCAGTTTATGCCTTCACATCCAGCCCAAGTCAGGTTCAAGCTAAAACACAAGAAGCTTACAATGGCCCAACCATGACTCTCTATGTAGGTAATCTGCCTTATAGAGCTCACGATACTGAAGTTAAGTCATTGTTTGAGGAATATGGCCCGGTGAATTCGGTTCGCTTGGTCAGAGATCGCAAGACCGGCAGACGTAAAGGATTTGGTTTTGTGGAAATGTCAGAGTCCGGCGCTCAAAAAGCGATGACCAAATTGAATGACTTCATCTTTCAGGAGCGCACCCTGAAAGTTCGTGAAGCCAAATCACAAGATTCAGATAAGCAGGAATAATAGTTCTATGTCATCACGCTGGTCGAGGCCTTGGCCGTTTGAGTAAAACCATACTCGGCCAGCGTTGATTTCAATCCTTCGGTAATTTTTTCACTGGTGTAAAAGGCCCACTCACTATCTGCTTGTTGTGAGACAGTCGGCTCCTGCTGATATTGCAGCAGACTCTTTACCCGTTTCGCTATCGCCTCGCCGGAGTCCAATAGTTCAACATCATCACCCAGTATTTGTTGTAGCTCAGGCTTCAGCATAGGGAAGTGCGTACAACCAAGCACAAGCACATCCAGTTCACTGTAGATAACAGGTTGCAGTAACTTCTTTATTGCTGCGACATCTATAGCCAGCCCAGCCGCCTTGGCCTCCGCAAGCAGCACCAGTTCAGAACAGCCAAAGAGCTCTACCTGGCAATCACAGGCAAAGTGGTTGATCAACTCTTTGGTGTAAGCCCTTTTGACTGTGCCAGGTGTGGCCAACAAACCTATATGTTTACGTTTGGAGATGGCTGCCGCCGGTTTAATAGCCGGGACAACACCTACAACCGGGATTGTCAGCTGAGCTCTCAACTCAGGAAGTACCAAGGTACTGGCTGTATTACAGGCAATGACCACTATCGCGGCATCTATCTGCTTGGCCATGGTCACAACTAAATCCACGCATCCGCTTATCAACTCGGCTTCCGCCAACTCACCATAAGGCAAGCGCGCGTTATCAAACAGATAGCAATACTGTCTCTGTGGTAATAGCTTGCGGATCTCCCCAAGCACAGACAAGCCACCTATGCCTGAGTCAAAAACCAATATGGGTCGCGACAAATTGTGCCTCTAAGCGATATACAAAGGGTGTCGTGGCTAGAAGCCACAACGGCGGATGAAACGCTATTTTTTCATAGCTTGGACAAAAGCACAAAGGTGCGAAACTGGACATCAGCGCCACGTAGTATAATATTTGCGCCCCGTTTGAAGCCAAGAGTGAATATTATGAATTTAGAAGCAATGGACCCAAGTCAATATGATGCGCAGCTGGAACAAAAGCGCCTCAAACTGGAACAGGCCTTTGCCCGCTTCACTCCACCGGCACTCGAAGTGTTTCCCTCAGCGCAGCAACACTACCGCATGAGAGCAGAATTTCGGGTTTGGCATGACGGGGAAGATCTCTACTACTATATGTTTGACCAACAGCAAAAAGCCAAGGTTCGTTGCGATCAGTTTCTGCCCGCCAGCGCTTTAATCAATCAGATGATGCCCGCACTGATGGCCGAGCTGCGCCCCAACAGCATACTGAGACACAAGCTGTTTCAAGTAGACTTCCTCTCTACTCTGTCTGGCGAGATTTTGGTGTCACTGCTGTATCACAAGCAGTTGGATGATAACTGGCTCAATGAAGCCAAGGCGTTGAAACAGAGACTCGAGAAAGCGTTCAAGGTCGACATCATAGGTCGAGCCCGTAAGCAGAAGTTTGTGTTGGACAGAGATTTCGTCATCGAACGCCTGCAAGTCAACCAACAGGAATACATCTATAAACAAGTGGAAAACAGCTTCACCCAGCCTAATGCCCAAGTGGCAACCAAGATGTTGGAGTGGGCGATAGACTGTACCCGTCACAGTAGTGGCGATCTGCTTGAGCTTTATTGTGGCAACGGTAACTTCTCCATCGCCCTGGCACAAAACTTCAACAAGGTGCTGGCAACCGAGTTAGCTAAACCCTCGGTCGATTCCGCTCAATACAATATTGAGCAAAATGGCACTGAGAACCTGCAGATCATTCGTATGTCGGCCGAGGAGTTTACCCAGGCCATGACGGGGGAGCGTAGCTTCAGACGTCTGGAAGGAATTGACCTCAAGAGTTACGACTGCAACACCATCTTTGTTGATCCTCCGCGAGCCGGCTTGGATCCCGATACAGTCAATCTGGTGCAGGGCTATGAGTCCATCCTCTATATTTCCTGCAACCCGCCAACCCTGGCCGACAATCTCGAACAGTTGAGTCAAACTCACGAGATCAAACGCTTTGCCCTGTTTGATCAGTTCCCTTACACCGACCACATGGAAGCGGGCGTATTGCTTTCCAGGAAAAGCCTATAGATTAGGATGAGACTGGTGTAGCAAGCCCAATAAGTCACTGGCCGATACAATGAATGACTGCAGAACCTGCAAAGCTACTAGCAAAACGGCTTTGCGGGCGCTGCATAAGCATCACCTTCCAGTTCATAGAGTCATCCTCTCCTCTTTAACTGCAGTTAAAGAGGAGAGGACTACCGAAGCAACTCAAAGAGATGTGGGACAGCACAGATGAAGCTGACGCCTAGCTCATGGAACCTCTGGCGGCAACAAGTCAGAAAGAGCGGTATCAGGCCGTTATTCCAATTTGGCCAGTGTCCTAAAAACCATCTTCATGGCATAGTTGCTTCTGCGGTTCATCCGTTACACACCTGCCAACTGGAAGGTATGAACAACAAATCAAACTACGGAAGCGAATGGGCTATGGCTACCGGGATACCGAATACTCCTTTCTGGAAGTCAGAGTGGCATTCCCCAGAGATCCGCGATGAACCAAACAAAAGGGCCCCGAAAGGCCCTTTTGTTTTGGCAAATTTTAATCAGCGGCTATCACGCTTTTGCTGCAACGCTTCGGCGCCCGTTGCCACCATTCGCAGTTGAGTCACCAGTCGGTCGGCCAGAATCTTGCGATCGGCACGTTTCATATCCAGGGCGGCGGCGCCGGCATTGAACACCAGAGTCACCAATGCCTCAGCCTGTGCCCTGGCCAACTCAGGGCTGCGGCCGGCGGTGTCCTCGGTGTAGTGCGCCAGTTCCGAGATAAAGTGTTCAATCTCCCGCGCCACGGCGGCACGAAAGGCGGCCGAGGTGCCTGAGCGCTCATGCAGCAGGATCCTGAATACGTTGGGATTGGATTCCAGTACTTCCATAAAGGTGTCGACCGAGATGCGGATAACACTGCCGCCGGCTTCGGCGCGCTGACGTCCCTTACGCATCATCTGTCTCAGCGTCAGGCCACCTTCATCGACCATGGTCAGCCCCAGTTCATTCATATCCTTGAAATGACGGTAGAAAGAGGTTGGCGCTATATTGGCTTCCCTGGCCACTTCCCTAAGACTCAGGCTGGAAAAACTGCGCTCGGCACTCAGTTGATTGAATGCTGCATCCACCAAGGCGCGGCGGGTTTTCTCTTTCTGCTGTGCTCTGATACCCATCTTTATTCCATTCACTGGATCTGTTGCGCAAATAATACAGGCTTTACTCAATAATCACATCCTCGGCTGGTGTCACTGTGATTGTGCTCCAATAGCAACTTAGCGTACACTTGTTAGCTTAAAGCGTTTTGGAAGTCATCATAATGAAAAAACCTCCCCTCATCTGGACCAACCTGATCCTCTTCCTGCTGACGTTTGCCGGTGCCTGTATTCTGGTGCCTTGGCGAGGCATCAGCCATGGCTTTGAGCTCAGTGAGTGGCTCACCTTCGTACTATTGGCCTTCGCCAGTGGTTTGTCTATCACCGCCGGTTACCATAGGCTGTGGTCACATAAGGCTTATAAGGCTCACCCGGCCGTGCGTTTCCTGTTTGCCCTGGGCGGTGCGCTGGCGTTGCAGAACAGTGCCTTGCATTGGGCTTCGGATCACCGTATCCATCACAAGCATGTGGATGACAATGACAAGGATCCCTACTCAGCGAACATGGGTTTCTGGTACAGCCATATTGGTTGGATGCTCAGGGAATATCAGGCACAACGTTATCACGACTATAACAACGTCAGAGACCTGCAAAACGATGCCATAGTCATGTGGCAGCATAAGCATTATCTGCTGCTGGCGCTATTGATGAATGTGGGCCTCCCCGCTCTGCTTGGTTGGTTGAACGGCGATATCCTGTCGATGTTGCTGCTGGCTGGTCTGCTCCGCTTGGTGGTAGTTCATCACTGCACCTTTTTTATCAACTCATTGGCGCATATCTGGGGTAAGCAACCCTATACAGACCGTAACACCGCCCGAGACAACGGTGTGCTGGCACTGTTTACTTATGGTGAGGGTTACCATAACTTCCACCATATCTTTGAAAACGATTACCGCAATGGTATCCACTGGTGGCATTACGACCCCACCAAGTGGTTGATCCGTTTCCTGTCCTGGTTTGGCCTGACCAAAGACCTGCGCAAGAGCCCTCAGGAGCGCATCGAAGCCGCCAAACTGCAGATGCAACTCAAGCGCGCCCAGAATAAGGTGGCCCACCTGCCCAATTGCGAGGAGATCCTGGAAAAACTGCAGGCAGAATACGAGGAATTGAAGAGCCACTTGCTGGCCTACTTTGAAGCCAAGAAGGCGCTGCTTGAGGCCCGCAAGCAGCAGTTGGCGGATAAGCATCTACTGTCTCAGGTGACGGAAATGCGTTTACGTTTTCGCGCCCAACGAAAACAATGGCGCCAACTGCGAGCCAGCATAGCCTAAAACCTTGTCGTAGCCTCCCAAGGCCTGGCGATCGGCTTAACAGAATTTACCTGAGTTGTGAAACGGTCGGCTTGTACTGCGGCCGTTTCTGTTTATGATCAGGGGTTATTTCAATCACTCAGGGACCCGGCTATGTCAGATCAGTCAGTAAAACTCACGGAATACAGCCACGGCGCAGGTTGCGGTTGCAAGATTTCTCCCAAAGTCCTCAGTACCATTTTAGCGTCTCAACTGCCGGACTTTAAAGATCCCCGCCTGTTGGTCGGCAACCAGAGCCGGGATGATGCGGCCGTGTATCAGTTGGATGATCACACGGGCATTATCAGCACCACAGACTTCTTTATGCCGATAGTCGATGACCCTTTCACTTTCGGCCGTATCGCAGCCACCAATGCCATCAGCGATATCTATGCCATGGGCGGCAAACCTATTATGGCAATTGCCATTCTGGGCTGGCCGGTGAACAAGCTGTCACCCGAGATTGCCCAGCAGGTAGTGGATGGCGGACGCCAAGCCTGCATGGATGCCGGGATCATGCTGGCCGGAGGCCATAGCATAGACGCGCCTGAGCCTATTTTTGGCCTGGCAGTCACAGGCACAGTGGCGCTGGAGCACCTCAAGCAGAACGATACCGCCAAGGCGGGTGACAAACTCTATCTCACCAAGCCTCTGGGAATTGGCATACTGACCACGGCACAAAAGCAGAAGAAGCTGGCGCCACAGGATGTCAATATCGCCCCCGAAGCCATGTGCCAACTCAATAAGATAGGTGCCGAAGTCGCCAAGATAAGCGCGGTTCACGCCATGACAGATGTGACGGGCTTTGGTCTGGCAGGCCACCTGCTGGAAATGTGTCAGGGTTCCAACCTCAAGGCCAGCATAGATACTGCCAAACTGCCGTTGCTGGAAAAAGCCTCCGAGTATCTGGCTATGGGCTGTATCCCGGGCGGCACCCACAGAAACTTTGACAGCTACGGTGAGCACCTCCCCGAGGTTTCCGAGCAACAAAAGGCCTTACTGTGCGATCCGCAAACCAGCGGTGGCTTACTTATCGCTGTCGGCGCCGAGGGTGAGGCAGAACTGCAGCAACTGCTGACCAGCCAAGGGCTGAAGCTACACTGCATAGGTGCGCTCGACTGCCGCGACGACAGTCAGCAGTGGGTGGAGCTTATATGAGTCGACAGATAATCGCGCCTGCAGAGTACCGGGAGATCTTCCTATCCGATCGTCCCCTGGTCGATCTGCGGGCGCCGGTTGAGTTTGCCAAGGGTGCCTTTCCTGCCAGCACCAACCTGCCACTGATGAACGACAGCGAAAGGCAGAAGGTGGGCACCTGTTATAAAGAGCATGGACAGGCTGCCGCCATAGAGCTCGGCCATTCGCTGGTCAAAGGCAAGATCAAGGCCGCACGTATTCAAGCCTGGCTGGATTTCTTCAGCGCCCACCCTGATGCCAACCTCTACTGTTTTCGGGGTGGTCTGAGATCTCAGCTGACCCAGCAATGGATCCGCGAGGCCGGTCTTGAAGTGCCCTATATTCAGGGCGGCTACAAAGCGATGCGCCAATACCTTATCGATACCATAGATAACACCCCGCAGCAGCAACAGCTGTTGATCCTCAGCGGTATTACCGGCTCAGGCAAGACAGAGTTTATTCTCAGTCGCAGCGAGTCAGTGGATCTGGAGGGCACTGCCAATCACAGAGGGTCGAGCTTTGGCAAGAATGTCACGCCGCAGCCCAGTCAGATCAATTTTGAAAACAGCTTGGCTCGGGAACTGTTGCGGCATCAAGAGAGGCAAGAGTCCTGCCTGCTGCTGGAAGATGAAAGCTTCCTGATTGGCCGCCGCGCCATACCCAAAGTCTTCTTCAGTGCCATGCAACAGGCCCAGGTATTAGTGTTGGAAGAGCCACTGGAGGCCAGACTCCCTCGCCTTCTGGATGAGTATGTGCACAAGATGCAGCGGGGTTTTGAACAGCATTATGGCGCCGAAGAAGGCATGGCGGTGTTCGGCGCCTATCTGCGTCAGAGTGTCGAGGGCATACGTAAGCGCCTTGGGCACCAGCAAACTGATCAACTGTTGCAGTTGGTCGACTCAAGCTTGCAGACCCAGCTGCAGCGCAACACTACAGAGCAACATCTGGAGTGGATCTCACTGCTGCTGGAGAAGTATTACGACCCCATGTATCAGTACCAGCTGGAGAAAAAGGCCGAGCGGATCATCTTCCGCGGTGACCGCCAGGCCATTCATCAGTGGCTGGATGAGAGGCGGTCAAACCGCTCCGAATGAATTCAAAAGCAAGAGAGATTCAATCCGAAGAGCCCGGCAACTGCCGGGCTCTGTCCGTTATCTCCTACCTTCCTCAACAGCAATACCGCTCAGCTGTCGGGTTTGGCCAGCAGATCGGCTACCCGCTGCTGCAGTGAGTGACGGCTCTCCTCCGCGCCGGGTACCTGAGATGCGATATTGACCTTAAGCCTTGACCAGAAACGTCTTGGTCGGGTCGTCAGGGCATGTCCATCTTTGTGGCTAAAGAAAGATCCCCACAAACCTTTGAGCGCCATAGGCACCACAGGCACAGGATCCTTTGCCAGTATCTGTTCGATACCGGGCCGAAACTCATGCAACTCACCATCGGGAGACAACCTGCCCTCAGGGAAAATACACACCAACTCTTCATTGGCCAGCGCCTGGTGGATACGCTCGAAGGCCCGGGTATAGGTATCAATGCACTTTTTCGGTGAGCAGATAGGGATCACCCCGGCATGGCGGAACAGATACTTGAGCAAGGGCATTTCACTTATGCTCTTGTCCATCACAAAGCGCACCGGACGAGTGGATGCTCCCAGCAGCACCAAGGCATCGACGTAGCTGACATGGTTACACACCAGCACGGCGGCCCCCTGCTTGGGAATGTTTTCCCGGCCTTCAACCTTGAGACGATACAACAAATGGCTCAGCAGGTAACTGATAAACCTCAGCGTAAACTCAGGCACCTGGCTATAGACATACAACGCCACCACGGCGTTGAATACCGCCAACAGAGTAAATAACTGATGAATCGATAGGCCGACCAGCTCCAGCAATATTATCGACAATATCGCCGAGCACACCATAAACAGGGCATTGACTATATTATTGGCGGCTATGGCCTGGGCACATTCACCGGGGGCCGAGCGCGACTGAATAAAGGCATACAGAGGCACAATAAACAGGCCGCCACTGACCCCTACCATAAACAGTGCGAACATCAGCCTGAAGTGTTCACTGCGGCCGACAAACTCGGCTATGTCGTAGAGATATCCCGCCGGCAGTTGGCTGTAGTCAGGAATGGCCCACAGCAGATCCAGGCCAAAGAAGGTTAACCCTGCTACCCCGAAAGGCAGCAACCCCAGCTCTACATGGCCAAAGGAGAAGCGTTCGCAGACAAAAGAGCCGACCGCAATACCTATGGAAAACAGCGCCAACAGCAGCGACACCACAGTGGCGTCCGAGTGCAGCGAGCCTCTGGCAAAATTGGGGAACTGGGTCAGGTAGGTGGCACCCAAAAACCAGAACCAGCTGATCGCCAGAATCGCCATCCAGATTGACGGCGTTTGCCGTACCCGCTTGATACTGGCCAAAGTACCGGACAAGGGGGCAAAGCGTACCTTGTCTATCGGCAACGGCGCCGGCAGTGATGGAATCGCCCGGCTGGAGAGGAAACCGGCCAAGGCCAGCATACATACAGTTATCGCCGCCCACATCAGGCCGTTGTCACTGGTTACCAGCAGCCCGGCACTCAGGGTGCCTATCAAAATAGACAGGAAGGTGCCCATTTCCACCCAGGCATTACCGGTGACCAACTCATCCTCTCTAAGCGCCTGCGGCAGCAGCGAGTATTTTACCGGACCAAAGTAGGCCGATTGGGTGCCGGTAAGAAACAGCAGCAGCAACATCAACAGATAGCTTTGCGCCATAATCGCCGCGGCGGCGCAGGACATGATGATAAGCTCCAGCAGCTTTAACCTGCGGATCATCAGCGCCTTGTCCATATTGTCGGCCACCATGCCCGCATGGGCGGAAAACAGAAAGAAAGGCAGGATGAAGATCCCTGCCGCCAGATTAACAAACAGATCGACACTCATCGGCAGGTTATCGACCTGGCTGTAGGTCACCAGCAGCAGCAACACATTCTTGTAGATGTTGTCGTTGAGCGCCCCCAAACATTGAGTGGCGAAATAGGGTAAAAATCGTTTGCTCAGGAACATGCTCCCTCCTCCTGTTGCATTGCCGTCCACCACAAGTGCACCTGAAATGTCAGTAACTGCAACCAAGAAGCCTGACTGAAAAGCTTATCGTCCAGCGCCAGGCCGGTCAGCCCATGGATACTGCTCCAGAAACTGCGACTGGCGAGTGCCAGCTTGGATGAGGACAAGTTTGGCAACAAGTCACCGAGTTGCTGCTCGAGTAAACCTATCAGCTCGGCAATCAACTGTTGTTGCGATTTAGGCAGAGGTTCTTCCGGCCCCAGATGTAAGGCAAACACCAAACGAAATGCCTGTGGTTGGTTATGGGCAAACTCAGCATAGGCCTTACCTAACGCCAACAGCTTCTGCTCACCGGATGTGAATGTTTGTCCGCACACCAACTGCATTTGCTCAAGCAGACGCCCCAAGACCCTGGCGGATACACTCAAGAGCAGATAGTTATAGCTACCAAAGAGGTTGATTAGGGTACTGGGGGCATAGCCCACTTGGGAGGCGATCCGCCTAAGACTCAGGCTGGTATATTCCTCCTGCGTCAACAACTGCTCAACGGCATCCAGTGCCATGAGGCGGATCTCTTGATGACTGTGTTCCTTGCGTCTTGCCATAGTGTCCATTCCTGAGAAGAGATGGCAGCAGACTAACAGCCTTCAAAATAAAAAACAATGTTCACAATATGATATTTTTTAGACACCCGTGCTGAATACCATTAATTAACCTTGGAAAATATCTTCAAAAAAAGCTAACGAAAATCGGGCGATCAGCCTCTGGAGCATAAGAGCCCCAAGCGTATCAGGGTTCCGGCACAAAGGCGCACTGTGCAAAACAGATTCAAAGGTTCGGGAATATGGCTCTATATTAAATCGAAGGGCGTTTTCAACCACGGCCCAGGCGCGTTCACTCAAACCACAAGTGCCAGCGCCTATTGACCCTGCCAGCGCAGCAGTAACCTGTGCTCACCGACGCCGAAATAGTCGGCTTCCAGCCCCAGGTTTTCAAACCCCATGCGGCTGTAGATATGGCGGGCGGGATTATCCGGCGCTACCGTCAGTAGCAGTTCATCGACACCATGGCGGCAGTCTTCCAGGCACGTACTGAGCAAGCTTTTGCCTATCCCTCGGCCCTGTTGTGCAGGAGACACGGCCAGTGACAGCAACCAGTGTCGCCCCGGCTGTTCAGCGCTCACCCGCAGCAGATAACCGGCCAGTTTCCCGTCGATAAAGGCCCCCAGAAAACTTGTGGGCCAGGCATCCAGTGCTTGACGGAAGAAGAAGTCCGGGTAGCAGTGCTCACCGAAGGTTGCCAACTCCAAGGCCAATACGGCATCCAGATCGGCTCTGGATATTGGTCTTATCTGCATCCGATTAATCTCCGGCCAGTATCTTGTCCCACTCGAGGTTAGGGGAGCCGACCACGATAAAGTTGGGATTTTCCAGCGATTCGCGCTCGTTGTAGGTCAAGGGCTGCAGCTCGGTATCCATCAACTGGCCACCGGCTTCTTCTATGATAATCTGCGCCGCACCTGTGTCCCATTCACCCGTGGGGCCCACCCGCACATAGCAATCTGCCCTGCCCTCTGCAACCAGGCAGCTCTTGAGTGCCGCACCGCCGAGCACCACGAGTTCACAATGCTTGGGTTGGTTGAACAGCTTGAGCACAGACTGAGGGTCCTGACGGCGACTGACCGCCAGGCGCAACGAGTTATCCTGCTCTTTCGGCAACTGCTTACTGTGAATTCTCAGCTCTGCCTGGAGGGTACGTTTGTAAGCGCCAAGACCTGCTATGGCGTAGTAACATACTTCAGTCATGGGCACATAAACCACACCCATGATGGGGCGGTTATGCTCAACCAGGGCAATGATGACCGAGAAGTCGCCGCTGCCGGCGATGAACTCTCCGGTGCCATCCAAGGGATCTACCAGCCAGTAGCGGCGCCACTGGCTACGCTCAGAGAGGGGAATATCGGCGGCTTCCTCGGACAAAACCGGGATCTCCGGGGTCAGCGCCTTTAAGCTGCTGCAGATAATCTCATGGGCCGCGATGTCGGCCGAAGTGACAGGGGTGTTGTCTTCCTTGGTTTCCTTGCTGAAACTGCCTTGTTGGTAGATCTGGCGAATTTTCTGTCCCGCTTCCGTTGCAATGACAATAACGTGATCTATCAACTCTTCTGGCTTCATAACTACTCCAAACGCCTTCCATCGGATAAGCAAAAGTCAGTGGCCGGGTGTGGCCAATTTTTTAGGGTGACTCAGTCAGTTTCAGCTGTTTCATCGCCAAAAACAAGGCGCTGACGCTGCGTCCTTCTGAAAAATCATTCATATCCAGCAGTTCTTGCCAACGCTCCAGGGGCCAGGGAACCAGTTCTATCGGTTCAGGCTCATCGCCTTCCAGGCGACTCTCGTAGAGATCTTCGGCCAGGAAAATCTGCATCTTACTGGCGAAATACCCAGGAGCCAGGCTTAACTCTTTCAGTTTAGTCAGTTTGCGGGCGCCATAGCCTATCTCTTCCTGCAATTCACGGTTGGCGGCTTCGGCGGCTGTCTCTCCCGGGTCGATCAGTCCCTTGGGGAATCCCAGCTCATAGTTATGGGTACCCGCGGCATACTCGCTGCCCAGCAGTAACCATTCACCATTGAGAACCGGCACCACCATCACGGCGCCGCGGCTGGCGCCTTTCATCCGTTCGTAGTGGCGTTCCTCTTGATTGGAGAAACGCAGATGTACCTGTTCTATTTGAAACAGACGACTGCGGGCAACAACTTCGGTGTGCAATATTTCCGGCTTCTTCTGCCGCTCTGTCATAGAGGCCTCTGACGCTGACAAACTGAAAATGTGACTCAGGCTACAATGTTATACCAATTTACACGAAATAACAGAGCCGCGGAGTTTGTCTGGGCGGTGGGAATTTTCAGATTAGTTGACTTGGATGCAAGCGCTGGCGGGTTACCGCAGGGGTTTTAAATGGGAAAGCTCAACTGAACAAACGGCAGCCGAGAGAAACCCGGCTGCCAGCCTCTTTAAAGGCCCGGGATCTTGCCGTTGTAATTGATAGGGAAATATCCCTGGGCATCTCGCTTGCCCAGAAATGGCAAAGCTTTTTTTAGATCTTCAGACTGAGCCTGAGTCTCACGAATGCGGGCCTTGACCTCAAGTTGTTCATTAGCCTTGAGCAGCAAGGTGCCAGCCACGCCTATGGCGTTTTTCTCTTCATCAGTCGCCAGTTGCACCTGACCGGCAACACACTGCAGGCCGAGTTCTATGTCTCCCAAAGGATACTGGCCAAACTGATTCCTGATGCCGACCCGGTTGAGAAAGACTTTGCCACTGAGCGCCTCACACCAAGGCTGCCCCTGCGCCAGGGTGTCGAGCAACACTGAGATATCACCGCTTACCTGAGTGCGAAATGGCAGACGACTGCCGGCCATTAAAAACTCGGCCGGAGCTTCAAAACGCAGCTTCTCGGCGCTGATACCGCCGGCAGCCAAGGTGACTTGGCCCTTGGCATTGACGGCACTGGCGCGGCTGCCCAGTTGGAAGTCCAGTTTGGCTCTGCCGGTCAGCAGCGCCCAGGGGCTGAGCTCCCAACTCAGTTGCTCCAACTGACGTTGCTGCAACTTAACCACATCAATACTGCCACTCCAGATGGTGCCGCTGACACCGCCAAGCTGCAAATTGGCCGGCAGGGGGGCCAGCGAAACCGCCAAGCGTGCAGGGAAGAGTGCCAGCATAAACGCCAGGTAGATCAGCACACAGAGTATTATTTTACTAATCAGTTTCAAGACAACACCTTACGACTGAGATAACTGGATTCGTCTGACTTTCACCATGCCAGGGCTATCACCTTCGGCCAGATCCAGGCTATCCAGCGACAAGCCCTGTTTCTGTACCAGATCACCAAGATAGGAGATCAGGCTATCGAAGGGCACTTCATCCATCCAGATCTGGATCTGTTTTCCCTGCGGTGCCATGCGGGTGATCTCCAGGTCATAGCTGGCGGCGCTCTGGGTCACCACTGTGCTGAGACTCCCCTTGAGAGCCGGTCTATTACCGCTCTGTTTAATACCGGCAATCTTATTGGCCGTCTGTTTCACAAAGCTGAGCATCTGGGTCTGAGCATTGAGGCTATTCTGCGCCTTCTGCTCGGCATTGCTTATCGGTGTCCAGATCCCCCAGTAAAGGATACCAACAGCCACTATCACCGCCATGGCAGCGACCAGCTGTTGCTCCCTCTGTGCCAGTGATTCCCACCAGTTACGCAAATTTTCCATTTATTTGCTCCTTAGGGTCAGGGTACTGGTGACCGCATTTTCAGTACTGTTCATCGCCCCGCCCTCGAGACGGAATTTACGCCCGGCCAGCTCTTTAAACTGCTCTATCTGGGCATAGCTCTTGGCCGTCACCTGCATACGAATTTCACTGCGTCCGGCATCAAACCTCAGGCTGTTGGGCTTGAGATCCGGCACTTGTTTGAAGGCACCTTCGAGCCCATCCAGCATGGCAAAGAACTCACCACCCGAACCACTGCCCTGCAGGGTTCTGAGTTGAGATTCCAGCTGCGAGCGCAAGTTAACTATCCGCGAACTGCCGGGAACCACCTGACGATAAATACTTTCGCTCTGGGCCCTCAGTTCATCGGCCTCTGTCTGCATCTGATGGATATTGAGTCCCTTGTTGACCAAACCGAGCAGCAGCGCGACAGCGGCGACGATAGCCACTCGCTTCCATAGCAGCAGGTGCTTGCTGTATTCACGCTTGGGAACATAGGGGCCGGACAGCAGATTGATAGGCGACTTGTGTAGCCCCTTGGCCAACACCAGCATGGGCATCTCCAGTGGCATCTGCCGACACTCAAGCTCTGGCCATTGAAATTCGGTATAGCAGGCCAGACTCGGCGCCGTTTGCTGCTCTTCGAGCAACCCGGGCAGCAAGGGCTGCAGCCAGTCTTTGGGCATACTCATACCCATGCCTTCGCCGGTACGCAACAACAGCTGATCTTCATAGGCCATCAGGGCCCAGTCACAGTCTTCCCGTTCCAGTGCCAGACAATCCGGCACCATTTTACGCACCTTGAGCCCGGCCTCATCCAACCAGGAGAGCCAGTTTTGCATCTGCTCATGAGCAACCACAGCCACACTCAGGCTCTCGCCATCGCGGGGACCAACCACAAAGTGCAGTTCATCAACATTTTGGGCCAGGGTGTCTTCAAGCAGGAAAGGCAACGCCTTTAGAGCCTGGCGTTGCCCCTTCTCCGGCAGATTAACCGAAGTGAGCTGAAGGGCACTGGCCGGCACCAGTACGTCGACCGGGCGATTACCGGCTCGCTGCGCCAGAGTCTCCAGTGACCGCGCATCAGCCAGCTCTCCCGAGGCAATAATCTCCTGTTCCTGCTCAGACCATACGACCCAGGCGCAGGGCGAGCCCAGGTTTTTGCCTAAACGGATAAATAAGCGTTCACTCACTATTATTCTCCACAATCCCTGGCCTTGGTGGCTTAGGGGCTTGTCCTGTTATTCTTGTCCGCCATATTGCCGGGTCAACACTTCGAGCTGATTACCACCCACTATGTGCAGCATGCTCTCCAATCGGAACAGGGCATCATCCACCCTGGCCTTGGCCTCCAGTTTGAAAAACTTACTGTCGACCACGAAACTGGACTTGAGCTGATCATTCTTACTGGCAATAGTGGTCAGCGATCCCAGCGCCCAGAAATCTTCTATCTTGTCGAAGCCCCCCGCAGGGCGCTGGTTAATAATACTTTCGGCCTCGCCTACCGAGATTTGATTTTCCAGCATTCCCGCCAGCAGTGCTGCCTGCTCGACCTTGATGGTGTTGACGTTCAGCAACTGTCGGTCATTTCCCGGTATGGCGCAAACATAGGGCCTTAAAATGCGATAAGTCTCTTGGTTAAAGCCAAAAACGGCCCGTAACTCACTGCTGTGACTCATTAAGGTATTGGCCGCCCGATAAGGGACCACCCTTGCTTCATACTCGGCATCTTCGGCACCGAAGGGCGAGGCTATCGAGTCCTCGTCCAGATAATCTTTCAAGGTATGGGTCAAACGCTCGGCGCCGAACTCATCCATCCCCAAGGATTCCAACAATCCCTTGAACTGTCTGGCGGCCAGCGGCATCTTTTGCGGCTGACCATCTGCCGCCTCTTTGCTGCTGACACTCAAGGCATTGAGGTTAAAACAGCTGCGAAGGTCGGAAATGGTGCCACCAATCTCGCCGTTCTCCGCCGGAAAAACCACATCCGCCATGGCCCAGTATTGTTGCAGATGCACCCGACCTTCCGAGTCATCCAAATCCTGCTTCAATACCTTACGCGCCAATTCTTCGGCCGAAATAGCGTACCAGTAAGCCTGGTCATACTGCGCCAGATTCAAGGTTCTGCGCACCGACAACTGGTTGCGTCCGGTGATACTGGTAGCCAGCACGGCCACAATCGCCACTATCAGCAATACCACTATCAGGGCGACGCCTCTTTGCTTGCCTCCCATCAGAACTCCTCCTTGCCTTGGCCTGAGTTATTGCCGTCCTGGCCGTCGGAGTCCTGCTTGTCGTCGTTCTGATTGCCGTTGTTGTCACCCTTGTTGGTGTCGCCACCATTGTCGTCCTGTTTGTCGGCCGCAGGTGCCCCGACAGGCAACAGGAATTTGCGGGTGATAATGCCTCTGTCCTCTGTCTCTATCTCTATGGCGATCGCCTTGGGCAACTTGCTGGCCTCAACCTTGCGTTGCCACTTGTCCTCGACAAAAAACGCGTATTTGACCGATAACACCTTGTCCATCAATACGGTTTTAATCGGTTCGGCACCAAACTCCGGCTCGGGGTAAGGGTAGTACCAACGCTCGAGCCGCCCCTCCTGCACTACATAGGCCACAGACTGCAGACTGCCTCTTGGCAGCAAGCCACCCGGATTGAGCCACCCCAGGCGAAAAAACACCAGCGCCTCGGACTCAGAGTCCAGAATATCTGTCCCGGTCTGAAACACTGTGCTGCCGCGGCCGCCTTCCAACAGCCTGGGAGTACGGGCAACCATCTGCCCCAGATCCCGCTCCAACACCCCAAAGCCCTGCTGCAGGTACTTGAGCTGTTTTGAAAAGTCGCGGGTGACCTCGTCATTTTTCAGCACAGTTTGCAATACGGCGTTAGCCGCCAGGCCCAGCATGGCGAAGATCGCTATGGCGATCAGCATCTCCAGCAGGGTAAAACCGCTATTCCTGCTTGAGTACATACGAATTCACCTGAGCGATGATCCGCCCGAATCTGTCATCATCACTGACACTGATACGGATCATCCGAAAATTATCATCTGTGGTCTTGACCACTTCTTTGCGCCAATACCAGGTTTGGCCGGCCAGTTCGCTGCGACCATCTTTACGCCCAAGGGCCGGAAAACCCTTTTCCAACCTGGCATCTACCATCTGGTTATCTGCTACCCACTGCGCCAGGGTGCGTTCCTCCAGTATCGGCATATTGGCAATCTGATCGCCTATGCTTTTGGTAATAGCCACGGCCGCAATGGCAAACACCGCCAAGGCGACTATGACTTCCAGCAGCGTCATCCCCTTTTGCCGGGCAGGTTTATTCAAAATCATCGAACCTCCCCAGTTTGAGGCGACCCAGACTATCACCGCTGACCAGTACCTCTACGGTTTCGCCTTGGCTATCGCGGGCGATAAAACTCAGCTCGAAAGCGGTCATTTCGCCACTTGGCAACAGCATGATCTGCGGCTCGGGAAACTTCTTTTTGTCCGCGTCCGATTCCTCAATAAAGGGCTCGTCGAACCAGGAGTCCTGCTCTTCATCTTCCTGCACCAAAGGCAGGCCTTCGAGCTCGACCGACAGGCTGATGCCTTCCGGCAACTGCTTTTCGGCCAGCAGTCTGTCCTGTTCCAGCGGTTGCCATTTGTTCTCTTTAAACAGCACGAAGTGGTACTTGTCCTTGTCCACCACTATGCCGATAAACTGACCACTGAGCACAGTTTCATCCAGCACTGTCTCGGTGGCCGCCATAAACCTCTGCGCCTCACGGGTTAACTGCTGCTTGGGGCCACTATTACCCATGGTCATGGTCACAGCCGTAGCTGCCAGCCCCATCAGCAGCACCACCAACATCACTTCCAGCAGGGTAAAACCCCGTGAGTGCCTGATTTGCATTTTATTGGAAGTCTTGCAGATTCCAGTTGCCTATGTCGTCTTCTGTGCCGGGTTGGCCGTCAGGGCCTGAGCTGAAGACGTCGATCTTGCCGTGTTCACCCGGGCTCATCAGCAGATAAGGGTTGCCCCAGGGATCCATAGGCAAGCGCTTAACGTAACCGCCGTCACGATAGTTGCGTGGCTCAGGAGAAATATTGGGCTTCTCGACCAGAGCTTCCAGCCCCTGTTCGGTTGTGGGGTACACACTGTTGTCCAGCTTGTACATATCCAGCTGGTTTTCCAGTGCGACTATGTCAGACACCGCCTTTTGCTGGTCGGCCTTGTCCTTGTTACCCATCAGATTGGGCACCACCATGGAGGCCAGGATCCCCAGGATCACTATCACCACCATCACTTCCAGCAGGGTAAAACCTTTCTGTCTGTTGTTGCTTTGCATTAACTTACTTCCTCCTAAAAAACCTCAAATGGCTGCGGTGAAATGAGACTCAGCCACTAATCATATTGTTGAGCGCCAATATCGGTTGCAAAATCGCCAGAACAATAAACAACACTATCCCGGCCATACTCACCACCAACAGGGGTTCAAACACCCCCAAGGCGATATTGACGTTGGACTCGAACTCCCTGTCCTGGTTATCTGCGGCGCGCTCGAGCATCTGCTCCAGCTCACCACTCTTCTCGCCCGAGGCTATCATATACAACATCATGGGCGGGAACAGCTTGGTATTAGTCAGTGCCGCCCCCAGACTGGTTCCCTCACGCACTCTGGCCGTGGCCTCTTCCACCGCCTGACGCACCCGCACATTCAGCAAGACCTCACTGGCAATCCGCATGCCATCGAGCAGCGGCACTGAACTGGCACTGAGGATACTCAAGGTTCGGGCAAAGCGTGACGTATTCAGGCCCTTGCTGACCTTGCCAACCACAGGCAAACGCAGCAACAGCTTGTGATACTTGAGTTTGAAGGCGGGCTTGGTGAGCATCTTCTGAAACAGCAGTGCCAGCAAGACTATGGCGCCCAGGACGAACAGCCCGTAGTGTTGAACAAAGTCAGAAGCGGCGATCAAAAACTGGGTAGTACCGGGTAACTCCTGGCCCATATGTTCAAATTGGCCAACCACCTTGGGCACCACGGCCGCCAGCAGCACGGCGATAACACCGATAGCCACTGTGGTCAGCACTATGGGGTAAATCATCGCCTGGGTCAGCTTGGTCTTGAGTTGCTGGCGCCGCTCCGTGTAGTCCGCCAGGCGATTGAGTACGATTTCCAGATGACCGGACTTTTCGCCCGAGGCCACCATGGCGCGGTAGAGATCATCAAATACATGGGGAAACTCGGCCATGGAGTCGGCCAGAGAATAGCCTTCCACCACTCGCGAGCGCACCGCCATCACCATGGAGGCGAGACGGTCTTTTTCGCACTGTTGGCCTACGGCCTTGAGGGCCTCTTCCACCGGTAAACCGGCGGCGACCAGAGTCGCTATCTGGCGGGTGATCAGCGCCAATTCGGCCACGGAGATCTTCTTGCGCCGGTTCAACCAGCTGCCACTGCTGGCCTTGGCTTCCTTTTCGGTAACCGGGGCGATATCCAACGGCATCAGCTTCTGCTCACGCAGCTGACTGCGGGCCTGTCTGGCGGTATCGGCTTCGATAACCCCTTTGACCTGCTTCCCGGCTTGATTGAGCGCCTTGTACTCGAATGCCGCCATGAATTACTCCTCGCGGGTCACGCGCAGCACTTCTTCCAGGGTAGTGATCCCCGCCAGCACCTTGACCATGCCGTCATGGCGAATGCTGGGGCTGTGCTGACGAATATATTTTTCAATCGCCAGTTCGCCACGGCCGCCGTGAATGAGTTCGCGGACGTTGTCGTCCACCAGCAGCAGTTCATGGATCCCGGTACGGCCACGATAACCGTTATGGCCGCAGCTCTTGCAACCCTTGGCGCGATAGATCACCGCTTCTTCATCGCCTATACCCAGGAGTTCACGTTCGCGGGCATCCGGGGCGTGGGCCTCCTTACACTCGTTGCATAGAGTCCGCACCAGGCGCTGGGCCAGCACTCCCAGCAGACTGGAAGACACCAGGAAAGGCTCAACGCCCATGTCCTGCAAACGGGTAATGGCGCCGGAAGCCGTGTTGGTGTGCAAGGTAGAGATCACCAGGTGACCAGTGAGAGAGGCTTGCACCGCAATCTGGGCTGTTTCCAGGTCACGGATTTCCCCTATCATCACCACATCAGGATCCTGACGCAGAATGGCCCGCAAGCCGCGGGCAAAGGTCATGTCCACCTTGGTGTTGACCTGGGTCTGGCCTATGCCTTCCAGTTCGTATTCTATCGGGTCTTCAACTGTGAGTATGTTGATGTCGTTGTGATTGATCTCGGTTAGACCGGCATAGAGGGTAGTACTCTTGCCCGAACCCGTAGGGCCGGTGACCAGAATAATGCCGTGAGGTTTACGGATCAGCTCATCAAACTGACGGCGGATGCTGTCTTTCATCCCCAGTTGTGCCAAGTCCAGATTACCGGCGTTCTTGTCCAGCAGACGCAGCACGACCCGCTCGCCGTGGCTCGACGGCATGGTCGATACCCGCACATCCACGGCGCGGCCACCGATACGCAGCGAGATCCGGCCGTCCTGCGGCACCCGCTTCTCGGCGATATCCAAACGGGCCATTACCTTGATCCGCGATACCAGGAGTGAGGAAAGCTTACGGTTCGGCTTGAGCACTTCCTTGAGCACACCATCGACCCGGAAACGCACCACCAGCTGCTTCTCGTAGGTTTCAATATGAATATCCGAAGCCTCTTCTTTGATGGCTTCAGACAATAAGGCGTTGATCAGCTTGATGATAGGTGCATCATCTTCCCCTTCCAGCAGATCTTCGGTCTGCGGCATCTCTTCTGCCAGGGTAAAGAGATCCATCTCATTGCCTATGTCTTCCATCAGCTGCTGCGCCTCGGAAGAGTTACTCTGATAGGCCTGGGTCAGGTAGCGCTCAAACTCATTGGCTTCCAGCTTGTGCAGCGGTAACTCCTGACCGGCATAACGACGCACCTCAAACAGCACAGACAAAGGCGTTGCCTGAGTGTAATACAGAGTCAGCCGTTCATCTTGATCTTTGCTGAGCACCAAGTTGTATCTGTGGGCAAAGGCAAACGGCAGCCGCTCACGGCTGTTTGAATGAAACAGTTCGTCACTCTCTGCCTCGGCGACCAGCGCCAGCTCACTGGAAACCTGAGCCAGCTCTTCTGTTGGCGGCTGGACTTCACTCATCGGCTTCGCCCTGTTTGTTCTCATCCAATGTCTTCAGGGTGGAGTCCGTCTTGCGCATCTTGGTATCCAGCCCCTTACCTTGCTTATAGCGCTCGAGGATCTCATTGACCTCGGGTGGCAGATACTCTTCCTGGCTCCATTCTTCCAACATAGGCACATTGGTGTTTGGCATCAGGTTAATGCCGCGCTTCTGCTGCTCGAGCTGCAAGGCACGGAAGTAGTTATACTTACGGCCGGCAATGCCTTCCATGGTGACACCGTCACGGATAATGGTCGGCTTGATAAACACCATCAGGTTCTTTTTCTTCTTGCCGCTGCTGGACGATTTGAACAAGTGTCCCAAAATTGGAATATCACCCAGGAAAGGCACTTTCTGTACGCTCTCCTGCACCTCTTCATTGATCAGTCCACCCAGCACCACGATTTGGCCCGAGTCGGCCATCACAGTAGTAGTCAGGCGACGGGTGGCAAAGGTCACGTCCACATTGGTCTTGCCGTTGATACCGGAGACTTCCTGCTCAATGGTGAGCTTGACCGCGTTGCCTTCGTTGATCTGTGGCACCACCTTGAGCTTGACCCCGACTTCCTTACGCTCAACGGTTTGGAACGGGTTACTGTTGCCATTGGTCGAGTTTTGCGCACCTGTGAGGATAGGCACTTCGTCACCGACAATGAAGGAGGCTTCCTGGTTATCCAGGGTGGTAATAGAAGGCGTCGCCAACACGTTGGAGTTGGTATCGCTGGACACAGCCTGCACCAGAGCGCCAAAGTCGCCCATGGTCACGCCCCAGGCCATGCCGTTCACCTTACCGAGCGCCTGAGCCAACAGAGTAATATCACCCTTGGTGTCAGGGTTTTGGGTACAGGTCAGGTTGTCACCCGAACCGGTACAGGTCTGGGAAGCCTTCTGATCCTGCGCCGCCCAGATACCCGCACCAATTTCACCTATGGTGGGGCCAAGGTTATTGAACTGAGTACCGCCACCGGCCTCGGTGGCCCACTGAATGCCGAAGCCCACGTCATCCCCTTCAGCTACCTCGACTATGATGGCTTCCACCAGCACCTGGGCGCGGCGGATATCCAACTGGTTGATCACACTCTCCAGGGTGCGCATCTGATCCGGCTCGGCGCTGATCACCAAAGCATTGGTGTCTTCATGGGCCATGATATTGATTTCGTTGCGGCGTTTGCCACCGGCGCTGCCGGGGGCTGGTGCGGCACCATCTTTACCTTCCAGTTTTTGGGCAAAACCCGTCAGGACTTCCACCAGGTCTTCGGCCTTGGCATAACGCAAGTAGCGAACCTTGGTGTTACCCGTGCTGGCCTGCTCGGCGTCGAGACGATGAATAAGCTCCACCACCCGCTGACGGCTGCGTTCATCGCCACTGACCACCACGGCGTTGATACGCTCGTCGGCCACCACTTTGGGCGCCTGGCCCGGCAGTTGTGCCTGGTTGGCACTGGCGCGATAGAGGGTATCTATGATACGAACCATTTCACCGGCAGAGGCGTATTCCAAAGGCACCACCTGCACTTCGGTGTCACCCTGTTTGTCCACCCGACGTACAATCTCCACTAGCTTGTTGACCACATTGGCGCGGCCGGTGATCATCAAAACGTTGGAAGGATCATAGTTGACCACGTTGCCGCCACCGGCGTTGTCATTGAGCTGACGCAGCAAAGGCGCCAGCTGTTTGGCTTCTGTGTTGTACAGCGCCACAATGCGGGTCACCATCTCATCGCCAAGTCCCGGGGTATTGTCATCGGCAACCCGAATGGAAGAGGTCTTGGCGTCTTTGTCTTTAATTACCTTGATGACATTGTTTTCCAGCTCGACCACGGCATAACCGTAGACCTGCAACACGTTGAGGAAGAACTGGTAATACTGCTCATCGTTGAGCATGTCATAGCTGCGGACATTGATTTTGCCGCGAATAGTAGGATCGACAATGATGGTCTTATTGAGGTTCTTACCAACTATGTTGATAAACTCCTGAATATCAGTGCCTTTAAAGTTCGCCGCATATTGCTCAGACCAAGCGCTTTGTTGGGTCAGCAAGGCCGCTGTGGCTACCAGACCAGCGATAAGCTTGGTTCGAATCCGTTTGTTGTTCATTATTGTACTTTCCCCTAAACCTGCTTTATTGCGGCAAACTGAACATGATTTCAACCAACTGACCTTCACGCTCTACCATCACAGAGACCTCGGTCAGATCCGGCAGCTGGCCCATCACCTCCAGCGCCTGGCTCATATCAGTTAAATCATAACCATTGATGGATTTTGCCAGGTCATTGGGCTGGAACCCGGCATCCTTGAATAATCCGGCATCTTTACCCGGGTTGAGTCTGTACCCTTGTACTTCACCATCCTTTTGTACCGGAGAGATCGCCAGGTAATCGGTAATCTTGCTGGGATCGGCCAGCAACTCATCGCGGGAGGCCACCAACTCGCGGCCGATGTCGGCATCACGGCGGTCAACCTTGGTCACATCACCACCGCTGCGGGCCTGTTGCAGCTGGGCGTTGGCTTGTGACTGAGTGGTATATTGCAGACCGTCGAGCATCAGAGTCTCGTAGCGGCCGGCATTGGTAATAATGATGCGGTCGGCATACACCTCTTTCAGCGATGCCGAGGTACCCTTGATCTTGTCGCCCAGGCTGTAGGTTTCCTGACTGCCTTGAGACTCAATAATAGCCAGGCCTTTCTGCTCGGCACTGGATGCCACCACCCCGGTCAACAAAATCGACAGTGAAGTTTTTGGAGCATCTGTGATCATTTCGGCGGCTGGCTCAGACTTGGGCTTGGTGCTGCTGGCATCTTTCTTGCCGAATAGTGCCAAGCCGTTGATAGTGCCAATATCGACATTCTGGGATTGGGTGCCAGAAACCGGGGTTGGTGTCCAGTTGGCTGTCGGTTTGCCTGTTGGGATCAGCTTCCAGCTGATCTGTGCCATCAAATACAGAACCAACAGCATCAGTAGCCAAAACACGGCAGAGCTGGCGGGTTTTTGCGGTATGCTGCCCGTCTTGGCGATAATCTTATCCAATAAATCCATATTTTCCGGACCCTCTAATCAGGTCTCTGTTCTGATTATGATAGTGACTGAACCCTTCGCCATGCTAACCCACACTCTTGTTTGCAACAAGACCATAACAGGGAGTAGATTGGCGAAAATTGTACGATTATGCTACCTTTGCGCGCCTGGAAAGGGTGTGAAGCGCTCCACTGTTTAACCCCGTATCGACGGCTTGGACAAGGGATTTATCCCCGAGTTGTGAGCTCATCCCCTTTTTCATTTATGACAGGAGTATCCATGGCCCATAGCAATGACAACGCCGAGGCGGTCCGGCTCGATAAATGGCTCTGGGCAGCGCGTTTTTACAAGACCCGCGCCCTGGCCAAAGAGATGATCAACGGCGGTAAAGTACATTACAACGGCCAAAGGACCAAATCCAGCAAACTGGCAGAAGTCGGTGCGCGCATTAGGTTACGCCAGGGATATGACGAAAAAGAGATCGTCATAAAAAAAGTTTCCGGTGTCCGTCAGGGGGCGGTTATCGCCCAGAGCCTGTACGAAGAAACACCGCAGAGCATACAAAAGCGGGAAAGTAATGCAGAAGCCAGAAGGCTCAACATACTGCATAATCCGGCGCCCGATACCAAGCCGGACAAGAAACAGCGGCGGCAAATCATCCGCTTCCGCGAGACCTGAATTAACAGTGAGAAACCCAATGAACCAAGATACTCTCCATCGCTATCTGTTTGATAACGCCGATGTAAGGGGTGAACTGGCCCAGCTCAGTGATAGCTACCGCCAGATAGTTAACACCCACGATTACCCGGAGCGCCTTAAGGTACTGCTGGGTGAATTGCTGGCCGCCACCTCGTTGCTGACAGCCACGCTGAAATTTGAAGGAGATATCAGTGTGCAACTCCAGGGTCAGGGTGGCCCCGTGTCACTGGCAGTGATCAATGGTAACAACCGCCAGGAATTGAGGGGCGTTGCCCGTTGGCAGGGCGAGATTGCTGCCGATACGCCACTGGAACAGCTCTTTGGTCAAGGCTATATGGTTATCACCCTTACCCCGACAGAAGGCGAGCGTTACCAGGGCGTAGTGGCGCTGGATAAGCCCAGCATCGCCGAATGTCTGGAGAGCTACTTTGCCCAATCTGAGCAATTGCCTACCGGTATCTGGTTATTTGCCGATGGCGAACATGCCGCCGGTATGCTGCTGCAGGTATTGCCGAGCGAGCAGAGTGAAAATACCGAGTTTGAACACCTGACTCAGCTGACTGCGACTATTAAGGCCGAAGAACTGTTCAGCCTGCCGGCCACCGAAGTCCTGCATCGCCTCTACCATCAGGAGCAGGTGCGGCTGTTCGATCCGGTGAGCGTCAGCTTCAAGTGTACCTGCTCCCGTGAGCGCAGCGCTGCAGCCATCCGCACCCTGGCGAAAGAAGAGATAGACGCCATCATCCAGGAAAAAGGCCTGGTGGAGATGGGCTGTGAATACTGCAACAGCCACTATCGCTTCGACGCTATCGATATCGAAGCCATCTTCGCCAACGCTCAGGCACCGGATACTCCCCAATAATGGGGCGATAAATCTGTCGTTTTTCAAGAGGGCGAGTGATCGCCCTCTTTTTTTCACCATTTTCCAGATCTTGCTCACACTTCAGCCAGCGCTTAAGTTACAATCGCGCCAACCCGGCAGCAGACCGGGACCATACCAGACCTCACAATAGATGGAGACCTTACCTATGGCGGCAGAAGCAAACCGCATCCAACTCAATCTCAACAGTGCCCAACTGGTCGAGCAGGCTATTCTGCGCGGCGAAGGCACTCTGACAGCCAACGGCGCCCTGGTGGCCCAGACCGGCGAGCGCACCGGCCGTTCCCCCGCCGACCGTTTTATTGTCAAGGAGCCGGGTACCGAGGCCGATATCGAGTGGGGCGCGGTCAACCAAGCGTTTGAACCTCAAAAATTTGCTGCCCTATGGGAAAGGGTCGAGGCCTATCTGGCCGACAAGCAAGTATTTGTCTCTGAACTGGAAGTCGGCGCCGACGCCGATCACTACCTGCCTATCAGAGTCACGACTGAATACGCTTGGCACCAATTGTTTGCCCGTAACCTGTTTATCGTGCCAGAGCACTATAACCAGAGTCAGAAACCCGAGTGGCAGATTATCAATGCCCCTGGTTTTGTCTGCTCACCCGAGCGCGATGGCACCAACTCAGACGGCACAGTTATCA
This sequence comes from Shewanella algae, assembly GCF_009183365.2. NCBI lineage: Bacteria > Pseudomonadati > Pseudomonadota > Gammaproteobacteria > Alteromonadales > Shewanellaceae > Shewanella > Shewanella algae. The sequence goes on along the minus strand of NZ_CP068230.1, from coordinate 208,959 downwards.
TCAACTTCGCCGAGCGTAAGGTACTGCTGGCCGGTATGCGCTATGCCGGTGAAATGAAAAAATCCATGTTCTCGGTACAAAACTTCCTGCTGCCGGCCAAAGACGTACTGCCGATGCACTGCTCGGCCAACGTCGGTAAAGATGGTGACACTACCCTCTTCTTCGGCCTCTCAGGCACAGGCAAGACCACACTGTCTGCCGATCCCAAGCGCTTCCTTATCGGTGATGACGAGCACGGCTGGGCCGAAGGCGGCGTCTTCAATATTGAAGGTGGCTGTTATGCCAAGTGTATCGATCTCAGCCAGAAGAATGAGCCGGTGATCTGGGATGCCATTCGCTTCGGTACTGTGCTGGAAAACGTGGTACTGGACGCGCAGTGCGTGCCCGACTACAAGGATGCCAGCCTGACCGAGAACACCCGTGCCGCTTACCCACTGGAGCACATCGCCCAGCGCAAAGAAGACAACCGTGGCAACGAGCCACACGCCGTGGTGTTCCTCACCTGCGACGTTTCCGGCGTCCTGCCCCCGGTAGCCAAACTCAGCAAGGAGCAGGCGGCCTATCACTTCCTCTCAGGTTATACCGCCAAGGTGGGTTCCACCGAAGTGGGCTCAACCGCCGCGATTCAGTCAACCTTCTCCACCTGTTTCGGTGCTCCCTTCTTCCCTCGCCCTGCCGGGGTATATGCCGAACTGCTGATGAAGCGTATCCAAGCCTTCGGTAGCCAGGTTTACCTGGTGAACACAGGCTGGACCGGTGGCCCTTACGGCGTGGGTAAGCGTTTCGACATTCCTGTCACCCGTGCCATTGTTGATGCCATCGTCAGCGGTGAACTCAAAGAAGTGCCGACCGAACATATCGAGCAGTTGAACCTGGATATCCCGGTTGCCGTCCCCGGCGTCGACAGCACGTTGCTGAACCCGGTCAACACTTGGGCCGATAAGGAAGAATATGCCAAGTACGCCAAGCAGCTGGCTGAATCCTTCCAAAGCAACTTCGCCAAGTATCAGGTGTCTGATGCCATCAAGGCCGCTGGCCCTAAAGCCTGATAACGACAGTTGATGATGAAAACGGCTCCATTAAGGAGCCGTTTTCTTTTCCGAGAATTATATGTTCAATACCAAACCTAAGAGCCACAATACATTAATCGTTTCATCATCCATTAGGCATTAACTTAGTATCAGCATAAGTTGAGTTATCAAGTTAATCAGCCTGTCTTATTACTGTCATATATATACTTTAAGTTGCTCACTCCTGATTAATAATTAAACAATTCCCATATAAAAATAAGGGTATAACCAGTTACCGTACGACGATACAAATATACACTTTTGGGTAATTGTTATGACTAATATGTAACGGGAAAATTACGCGACAATTTTGTCTCAAGCAAATGCATCAAGGAGTGATAATGTACAAGGGTAAAATTCGCGGTCAAGGTATGACCGAATATATCATTATAGTAGCGCTTATTGCTGTCTCCGCCATTGGCGTATACAGCTTCTTCGGTAAAACCATTCGAAATCAAGTGGCTGGTCTGGCAACAGAGATGTCCGGTGTTGATTCGTCAGCTCAGATTGGTGCTGCCAAAACTGCTGCGGGGACAACCTCTACTGTTGCCAACGGTGATTATAACTTGGGTAACTATAACGCTGCTGCAAATAAGGCTGCGGCTGGTGGTTCTTCTGGTGGTTCAGGCGGTAATTAATACCTCTCTTACCTATAAAATGGGGAATACGTCTGGTGATTCCCCTTCTCATTCGTTAAAGGATTAACTCATGGCATCTAATAAACAGATGGGCCAAGGGATGACGGAATATATCATCATAGTGGCTCTGATCGCGATTACTGCAATTGGCGTATACAGTTTTTTTGGAAAAACAATACGCAACCAAGTCGCCGGACTTTCAAGTGAAGTTTCGGGGCAAGACTCCTCTGGACAAATATCCAATGCCAAGACAGCTGCCGACGATGCCAGCAATACAGCCGATAGCAACTACAACCTGAGCAACTATAACGAAGGGGCCAATAAGGCTGCCGGTGGTTCAGGTCAAGGCGGTGGCGACAGCGGAATCGACTAAACCAATACCAAGACCAGAGAGCAGGCAGGAGCAAAGGAATGATGCCTTCCCGTCAACAGGGGCAAGCCATGATAATGTCATTGATTCTTATGGCATTTGCACTAATGGTAATCCTCTTTAGTTTCAATGTGTCCCAACTGAATATCAAGGGCACTAAATTACAAAATACCGCAGATAATACAGCCTACAGTGTTGCCACTCTTGCTGCCAGGGACATGAATTTCAAGGCGTACACCAATAGAGCTGCGGTTGCCAATCAGGTAGCAGTAGCCCAACTCGTTGGCCTTTCATCTTGGTTCAATATGGCTGAAGTATTTTCACAGAATGCTTGCCGGGTATTGTGTGCAGTTCCCTACGTTGGCCAAGTGGTCAACGGTATCGCGCAAGTGGTAAAGGGGCTGAATCAAGGTGTGCAGCCTGCCATCAAAGTACTGGTCAATGTAGAAAATACCGTACTTAAAGCCATAAGTATCGCTCAGCAATCCATGCACTATGCAGGGGTAACGGCAGCGTTCGATAGCGCTGGCGATATAGTCAAAGCCAATGATCCAAATGCTCGTATGGATTTGATGCAAAACCCGCTATTGATACAAGATCTAAAGAATGTATGGGTAGACTTTCAAACTCTTCAAAAAAGACAAAACAGAAATAAGGGTGGCAGTCAGTATAAGGACTTTATAGGTGTCACTCTTAAATCCCGAGATCCTTTCAGCAACAAACGCACCTATAAACTGCCTTTCCCTTGGTCATTCCACTTTTTTCCGATCAAAGCCAAGACTTATAAAGCCGGCGGCAGCGAGCTTGTCAGCAACGGGAATCGTCCAGAATCATGGACATCCATGGATACCTTGAGTGTGCACTTTTCCAAGTTCAGATGTAAACGTTGGCGCTGCAAATGGCGTACCAGAGAAATTTCTGCCGGTTGGGGTGGAACCGTGTCCGACAATAGAGCCATTCTCAGCAGGTTGAACGATAGAACTTACTGGGGAAGCAGCAGAGGACATAATAGAAGCGCATCCAACTTTGCAGCCGCCGATCAAGTGACCCGTGGCAGCTATGATGGCGTACAACCTTTCTATTCCCTGTCGAATTCCGCAAAAGGGAAAAGTGAAACCAGCAATATTCTGGTCGTGGTATCCAAAAAACAAGACAAAGTGAGAACCAGCAACAGCGTACCTCTCGGAGGGGACATAGTTGACCCTGCGACCAATGAAAAAATGCTGGGTGACAGAATGACCGCATTGGCCGCGGCACAAGTCTACTACTCGCGGCCGAGAGATCTGATGAAATCAGGTTCTGCCTGGGCCAGAAAAGATAGTAAGCATGAGTACGGCAACCTCTATAACCCATTCTGGCAAGTGCGCCTGAGCCAATCTACTCAAGGGGAGAGGGCCGCAGTTCAGGCTCTGACAAGGTTACTCTAATGCAGTTCATTCATCGACAACGGGGCCAGGCCCTGGCTGAATCAATCATAGGGATGAGCTTTGTGATAATCCCATTGCTACTGTTGCTACCTTTCGTCTCAAAAATAACCGGGGTCCAACACAGAGCTAATCAGGCGGCTCAATATGCTGCTTGGGAACGCACGGTATGGAAGGAGCAGGCACCTTCACGCATGGTCACTGGCAAGGGAATTTTCCTGGCAAAAAAAACGGAACAACAGTTATCAGCCCAACTCCCATGGCGCTTTTATCAAGGAAAAGGCCAGGTAATAGATAGTCGTCCACCTAAGCAATGGAACTGGGAACAGAATGTTCACCCCTTGCTGAAACACCAGACTCGCCATGATGGTTCTCTATCTGGCTTGATCAAGGATAAGGGGGAAGGAAAGAACCGTCTAAGCTTCACCGAGCCGAGCTCCAAGATACCGGGTACGGTGAACTCTTTGATAGGCAAAGCACTTGGGGTGCTGGCCTATACCGGCTTCTCCCTTGAGCAAGATCAGTTCTACCGCACTCGCGTGGAAACTGACCTGGTACAGATGCACCTCGAGCCATTCGACAGTATGCAGCTGACTTATAAGGGCAACAGCGCCTTACTCGCCTCAGGATGGAATGCAGCTGGCCCTGAACATCTGCGTCGTAGAGCCGAACGCCTGGTACCAACCAACTACGCAGATGTCAGTTGGGTGAGAACCGCCCAAAAGGTTGCCAGCTTCATTCCCTTTGGTAAAGAACTGCACCCCAACTCCCTGAAGCTGGGCCATGTGGAAACTGAAGTACTGCCTGCCAACCGTCTTTGTAATTATGGTTCTAAAGGATGTGGAGGTTAACTATGAAACAACTCCTTTTGGGCTGTTGGTTTCTCAGCCTTCCTCTGCTGGCCGCTGAATGGCCTGAAATACAGTTTCCCGATTCCGCCACCGTGGAAGTGGTAGCTGAAGAAATGGTTTATCAAGGCACTCCCATGGCAACTTGGGTGATGCGGGATAAAAGCAATCAGATGATGACCGCAGCCTTCTTCAAACGCCAATGGCAGGGCAAAAGTGAACGCTTTGATGAACAGATGTTTGGCCAGGATTACATCATCAATAGCTTGCAACCACCTTTCCTGTTAACGGCCCGAATAAGGAAAGACTTTGATGGTGTTCTAGCTTACATAGGCATAAGTAAAGATCCCGGTAGCCCAGTCCATAGTAAGTTGGCATTTCCAATGCCGAGCGGTAGCACTGTGTTGTCTGATGTCAGTTCAAAGGATCTCTTCAAGAGTGGCCGAACCTTGGTTTTCAACAGCAACCGCACACTGGCAGATACCTTCCATTACTACCAACGTCACTTTCAACGTCAGGGTTGGAGCGAAGTTGGTACCTATCTGGATAGCGAAATCGGCACCCTGATGCTCACCCAGGGAAGCAACACTCTGGACATTAGCATAAACCGAAAAAATGGCTTGGTTTACGTGGTCGCTAACCAAGTTATGGAAGGGATTTAAGGTGTTAAACAAAAACCAAAAAGGACAAGCAAGCTTTGAGTATCTCGTGGTGTGCGGTGCCTTGGTCGCCGCACTCTTGACCCCAATAGAATCTCAAGGCGACCAGAATGTGGTCGAGCTGTGCCTGGAGGCTCTCAGAGCTTGGTATACCGCATTCGCCTATGCCAAATCACTGCCTGCATTACCTCTTTAGTATTGAGACAAAAGATGAAACTGAAATCGATAGACTTTAACTGGATCCTGCTGCTGGTTGCCATCGCCTTGGGTGGTGTCGCAGCCTTTGCAACCAAATCATATTTAGAGCAGCGGGAAGCCGAGCTCAGAGCTGAACTCAGTGACAGTGATGTCGTGATGGCTGACGTGCTTGTAGCCAATCAACCTCTTGAAAAAGGTATGATCATTTCTGAGCAGAATATGACCGTACGGCAAATACGAGCCGATATAGTCCCCTTGGAGGCCTACCATCCCAGTCAATTCGGTGAGGTGGTCGGCAAGATGCTATTACACCCGATGGCTCCCGGCAGACCCCTGCTTACTGCTTATGTACCCGGTCATGGTGTCAGTAAATTTTCCGACATGCTTGATGAAGGCCAACGTGCAGTGACTATCGAGATTGATGTCATTAACTCAACGGCCGGAATGTTGGTTCCATCTGATCATATCGATCTATTGTTGGCGTATGACGAACCGCTGGGTGACAACAACAACAATCGCAAGAAGTTACAGCTACTTCTGGAAGACGTCACTGTATTGGCAACCGGCAGACGCAGCCAGGAAGTACCTGATGAACTGGCAGACACCCTATTTGAAGATCCCGCCTCCTACAATACTGTGACCTTGGCTTTATCCGTGGATGATGCAGCCAGGGTGTCCTTGGCCCGCAACAAAGGTTCATTTGTCACTCTATTGCGTAATCAACAGGAAACTTTGCCACTGGAGTTTGCTTCCCTGTATCAGGATGAAATATTTGAAAAATCAGCTTCTGACAATAGTCGCCTGGTAGAGATTATTGTCGGTGGCGGCGGCGTTCAAACCCAATATCAAGAATACCCAAATCCAGATGCAGCCGAGCCTAAGCTGCAAATCACCCAACAAGAGACAAGAACCGCATTATGAGAAGTTTCATCCTCTTTCTGGCAGCCTTGCTGTTGCCATGGCAGACCTTTGCCCATAACAACCCTCCTCTCTCGCTTTATGTCGGCGCAGTGGAGCTCTATAAGGTCAACAATGTTGAACGCGTTGTGGTCGGAAATGGTGCAATTCTCAGTGCCAAAGTCATTGATGATAAAGGAGTATTGTTAATAGGTGAGTCTGAAGGTGTCTCAGACCTTCAGCTGTGGCAAAAAAATGGGAAACTCATCAAGCGCAGTGTCACTGTTTATGCCAAAAACCAACTGACCAGCATCCAGAATATCCAGCACCTACTGGCTTCTTTCCCCAAGCTAAGCGTGACTCAATCCAATGAGCTGCTGGTCGTTCAGGGAGAAGTCGATGAGAAACATAAAGGCGTCGTTGAAAAAATACTGGCCAGTCACCCAAACCTGATTTCACTTGTTGAGTTCAAACAATATGCCCCGGACATGGTTCCCATGGTGAAAATGCAGGTGCAGATAGTCGAGTTCAATAAATCTCGTCTTAACAACATTGGTATTCAATGGGATTCAGTTATGTCAGGCCCAGCCTTTGGTGCAGCTAAAGCCTTTACTGCCAACCCCATTTTCAGTGTGACATCTCCTGGCAATTATGTCGGCACCATCAATGAGGCTATTTCAGACAGCATTGGTGTTCTGGATACCAGAGGATGGAGTTATTTCGGCATAGTTACCGGAATTGGATCCAAGATTCAGTTGATGGCCGAAAAGGGGGATGCCCGCATGCTGGCGCAACCCAACCTCACCACTCGAAGTGGTGAGGCTGCCAGCTTCCTGGCCGGAGGCGAGTTCCCCATTCCTATGACCTCAGCCCTGGGCGTCGTCACCGTAGAATTCAAGGAATATGGGATCAAGTTGGATATCGAACCTGAGGTGGACGAACATCAAAACATCATTAGCCGAGTGCGAGCCGAAGTCAGTGCGATTGACCCTTCAGTTGCTATTGATGATGTTCCCGGCCTACTCACCCGTAAAGCAGAGTCCGTAATCAACGTCAAAAACAAAGAAACCATGGTGATTTCAGGGCTGGTCAACAGCGAAATGTCAAAGTCCGTTTCCCGTTTTCCACTGCTTGGTGATATTCCCATCCTGGGAGAACTATTCAAGTCACGTAATTTTAGGGAAAACAAGACCGAACTGGTTATTTTCGTTACCCCTACAATAGTTTATCCGGGTCATGAAGAGCACGAAGCACAGTTGGCCCGGGGTAAAGAACTTGCGGCAGAAGCTGACCAGCTAGAAGCCTTCTACATCCTGGACTAGGAGCGGTATATGTTCAGTATTATGGTGAGCACCAATAAAGGTACCCGGGTCGGTGAGTTTCAATGTATTCATTCCCAGTGCCAAATAGGCAAAGATCCAGACAACCTTATCGTCTTGAGAGGATTCAAAGTTTCACGCTTGCACGCCACGCTCATACAGGATGAAGAAGGCATCTTCGTGGAAGACAACAAGAGCCGCACCGGTATCAGGGTGAATGACGAAAAGCGGCAGCGTTTCGGTCCACTCAAGACAACAGACAGGATACAGGTAGGGGATTATCAGCTTCGCGTGATTAATCAAGATCCCGAATACCAGTTCGACAATAAAGATTCGTCAGCAGAATGCCCACCGGAGAATCCTGCTGACAAGCAGGTTGCAGACGTTGAAAGCACTAGGAACATGAAACCACTGGCTATGACCAATGCCAAGCTGGATCATATTCAATTCAGAAATGAGTGGCGCCGACGGGTACACAGAGAACTGCTGAAACAGATGGATCTTCGCAGGGTCAACGTCAACGAGATGAGCGACCAGGAGCTACGCCAGCAGAGTGAGTCTCTTATCCAGCAAATCATTAGCCAAATGCAGCTTCCTGCAGAGATTGAAGTCAACTCTCTAATAGAAGAAGTTCTGGATGAAACCATAGGGCTTGGCCCCTTGGAAGGCTTGGTTGCAGACCCTGAAGTGTCTGAAATCATGGTTAATAGTCATGATCAGATCTTTTATGAAAAAGCCGGCCAGCTGTTTCTTTCAGACGTTGCCTTTTCAGATGATCAGGCCGTATTGGGCGCCATAGAGCGAATAGTTACACCAATAGGCAGACGCATAGATGAAAGCTCACCCATGGTGGATGCGCGTCTTAAAGATGGTTCCCGGGTTAATGCAGTAATACCACCTTTGGCTCTTAAAGGCCCATGCATCACCATACGTAAATTTATGCAGCAGCGACTGAACTGTAGTGATCTGGTGCGCTTTGGTTCTATGAGTCAGGCAATGGCTGACTTTCTGGAGATTGCGGTTAAGCAGAAGCGAAATGTCGTTATCTCTGGTGGTACAGGTTCAGGGAAAACAACCCTGTTGAATGTTCTCTCCAACTTTATTCCGGAAAGCGAACGCATTATCACAGTTGAAGATGCCGCCGAGTTGCAACTCTATCAACCAAATCTGGTTTCACTGGAAGCTCGTCCAGCCAACCAGGAAGGTAAAGGCGCCATAGAGATCCGTGATCTGGTCAAAAACTGTCTTCGGATGCGTCCTGACAGAGTCGTTATCGGTGAATGCCGTGGAGGTGAGGCACTGGACATGCTTCAGGCCATGAATACGGGGCATGACGGCTCGCTGACTACAGCCCACTCAAACTCACCACGAGACTGTATCTCAAGGCTGGAAGTCATGGTGATGATGGCTGGCATGGAATTACCGGTACAAGCCATTCGTGAACAGATATCTTCAGCCGTCAATATCATAGTCCAGCAATCACGTTTCGCCGATGGTTCTCGTCGCGTTACCAGCATTTGCGAGGTTACCGGCATTGAAGGCTCCATAGTGCAACTCTCGGAGATATTCCGTTTTCAACAGACGGGTTTCAACGAGCACGGCAAAGTACAGGGTTACTATACGGCAACCGGTTCTGTCCCGGAGTTTTATGAGCGCTTAAGGCAACAAGGTATCAAGGTCAAACTGGATATTTTTGAGCGGGAGTCTCGCCATGAGTAGTCCGTTGTTCATCATAGGTTGCATTGGTATCAGTGCGGTGCTGCTGGTGTGGTCATTGAGGCACCTGTCGTCTAATTGGGCCAGAGAATATCAGGACAAATTCACCACATCAGCCAGTACAAACCTTGCCGATATGTTCATGTTCATCGAACCGCAGCAACTGTTTTTGATGAACATTATTACTTTGGTATCAGTGCCATTTCTAGTTTGGTTGCTGTTTGGTTCTTTGATACTGGGTATTGTCCTCAGCATAATATTGGCTCTGCTGCCACGCTTTGCATATCGCTATCTACGTAAGCGTCGCCAACGTAAGTTTGTCGAACAGTTGCCTGATGCACTTAATATGATCGCCTCTTCAATGCAGTCCGGCGCCAATACCACCTCAGCCATTGAATTTATGGCTGAGGAAATGGATGCCCCCATACGGCAGGAATTTCAGTTGTTTCTGCGGGAGCAACGCTTGGGGGTAGAGTTCAATACCGCTCTGAACAACATGTATGCTCGAATTCCTGAACCCGAATTTCAGTTAGTGATTGCCGGTATGCAAATATCCCGAGAAGTAGGGGGAAACCTGGCTGAAGTACTGTCAAGGCTGTCCAGTACACTGCGAAAAAAGCTGGAGATGGAAGGCAAGATAGACGCGCTAACATCACAAGGTAAGCTTCAGGGATTAGTGATGACCTTGCTACCAGTGTTTATCGGGGTAGTACTCAATCACATGGAGCCGGATGCCATGGGACGCATTTTTACCGAGCCCTTGGGCTGGCTCACCATCGCAGTCGTCGTATTGATGCTGTTCTGCGGTTACATATCCATTCGTAAGATAGTCACTATCGATGTGTAGTAGGAGCCGCAATCATGATTAATCTGATCATCCTCTGCTACGCCTGTGCTTTGGGCTTCACCATTATCAGTTGCGCAAGGATTTATCGCCGGGTTCCTCCCGATAACAGGGAGTTCATGGATCCGCTTTCACCAGGGTTAAAAATAATTTGGCCACTGGTGCAAGTATTGGCTTTCTACATCAGTGAGAAGCTCAGTGTCGACTATCTGGAACGGGTTTCCAAGAAACTACAGATATCCGGCCTGTCATACATCATGAGTGCCGAGCAATACTTCGCCATCAGGATCCTCAGCACGCTATTTGCAGTGGGACTGATGCTGGCAGCAACCGCGATGCTGGGAGAGGTCAACAGCCGCTACCTGCTCTTTGCTGCCATTGTTGGCTATTTCCTCCCCGTGATGACACTGAACGATCTGCGTAAGAAGCGTCAGCTAGACATTGTTAAAGTGCTACCTGTGTATCTGGACTATCTGACCATGTCCATCGAAGCCGGTTTGAATATGACTGGTGCGCTGACCCAAGCGGTTGAACGCGGTCCAGAAGGGCCTTTAAAAATTGAAATTGAAAAGGTTATCCGCGATATGCGCGCCGGGATGTCCAGAGCTCAGTCTTTTAGGAATATGGCCGAACGGGTACAAATAACCGAAATCAACAGCTTGGTAAGTGCCTTGGCTCAAGCAGAAAGAACCGGAGCAAGCCTGGGTAAAACACTTAGAATTCAAGCAGACCAGCGCCGAGTAGAACGTTTCCAACGTGCCGAAAAGAAAGCCCTGGAGGCTCCAGTAAAGCTGGTATTCCCACTCATAGTGTTCATCTTCCCTGTCACCTTCATGATTCTTCTTTTCCCGATAGTTATGAAGTTTATGTACGAGCTATGAAGATGGAAACCAAGACACTTATTACAGCCTCAGGCTATGAATTAGGGCAAGTGTTTCTGGCCAACAATCCCTGGCTGCGTCTAAGAGGGTTACTGGGAAGGCCAAAATTAACACCTTCTCAGGGAATGTTAATCAGCCCCTGCAGCTCGGTACACACTATAGGAATGCGTTATCCGCTGGACATAGTGTATCTGGACGCCCAGCACACAGTCCTCAAAGTGGTTTCCGAACTCAAACCCTGGCGCAGCAGTTTTTGCCATGGCGCCCATCACACACTTGAGCTGGTAAATGGAACAGCAGCCAAGGCCCAAATCCATGAAGGAGAAACACTCAGATGGAAAAGTTCCTAATCACGCTTATGTGCACCCTGATGTTGATTATGCAAGGGTGCGCTTCTCAGACACAGCACCAGGGCAATCAGGCTATCATGGAGATACAAGCCAGAGCTGAACATGCCTACAAACTGGCGATGATGGATCAGGCCGAAAGTCTGTACCTCGAAGTGTTGAGATCTGTTCCCAATTACGCTCCCGGTTGGTTTCGTCTGGGCAACATCTATACCCGAACCGGACGTCAAGATGCTGCCATAGCGGCCTATCAACGTTGCATTGAGCTTGAGCCAGACAATCAAAAAGCTTGGTATAACATGAGCCTGGTACGCTTGAAACAATCTGCTCAGGTATTGGAAATAGCCCAACAGCATGGTGACACTAGTTCTGTGGTTCATAGGCAAATAAAAGCGTTGCTCCAAGCCATCTACGAACTGCAACGTGAACCCAGCCCGGAGCAGGCCGCGAGATGAAACGGTTAACATCGCAAACAGGCCAAGCGATGATGGAGTTTAACCTCGCTCTGCCCTTTCTGATGCCACTGGTATTGGTTGCCATGATGTTGCTCGTTCAATGGGGATTTATCTATTCCGCCAAGAGCACCTTGGATGCTGCAACCGTCAAAGCCGTGCGCTCAGGAGCCCTCAATCACGGTAGTTTGAGTGCCATACGTAAAGGGCTGAGCGAAGGTATGATGCCCCTTTACAATCAGGATCCCAGCCTGACAGGTACCTTGGGAGCGTTAGCCAAAGCCAGGATTGCGGTGACAACCCAAGCCAAGATAACCATTCTCAGCCCGGATAAGAAGGTCTTCGATCGCTTTAAAGTAAGGTCCACCTACCAGGGCAAGAGCCTCTATGAAATCCCCAACAATAACCTTATGTACCGTAATCCGGCGTTACAAAACCTTGGGAATAACCGACAACTGAACATCCAGGATGCGAATCTTCTACAAATAGAAGTTCGCTGGTGCCAAAAGTTAATCGTTCCCTTTGCCAACTATGTACTCAGAGAGATTGTCAGTTCGCCACTATACATGCCCAGCAAGGAGCAACTGGAGTGCAATCTGCTCAGCCGAGCTACCGGGGATATTTATCTTGCTATGGTCTCTGATGGCCTTATGCGTATGCAAACTCCTTTCAGGATGTAACCAACACTTATAGGGAAGTAAATCATGTCCAAAAAAACTTACCTGGCTCTGCTGATAGCCGGGATAATGCTGACCGGTGGTTGTAATGGTGAGCTAGAGCCAGATGAAGGCCCGGGTCAGGAAGTTCCAACTGACCCAACAGATCCAACCGACCCGACGGATCCAACTGACCCAGACCCGGTTGACCCACCCAGCCATGAAGGTAGCTGGGAAATACGTGATGAGGACAATGACGGTATTCTGGATGAGAGGGATGATTACCCTTTTGATCCAACAAAACATCAATTTCCTCAAATTATTGAGCAAGAACCCAACGATAACCCCTCAATCGCAACCCAGGCAGGAATGGCTCCCCCATTTACGGTGCGAGGAGCCATTTCTCAAAAATCAGACAATGGCGATCTGTTTTCCTTTGAAGGAGAAGCCGGTCAATTCTACACCTTGATGCTCAGCTATGAGGATCCGGATTTCAAACCCAATATCTACTTTTCTGATGCTCAGGGTAATGCACTCAACTTTGGTGAGTTGGAAATAGATCCTGTGCTCAAGAAAGTCGCTATCAGCGTTGAAATTCTCAAAGATGGCCTTTATCACATTGGCGTCAACGATATTAACTTTGATGGCCGTCCTAGCTTCAGCTACAGCGCCCGTATTTTTGCTGATCGTGACAGTGATGGAGTTTATGACCAGCAAGAACTGGCATTGGGCATGGATCCAGAGAGTGATGACTCAGACCAAGATGGGATACCCGATACTCTGGAGTATCTGTATGGTTTAGCAGCCGATGACTTTGATCCAGATGGCGATGGTATTCCCAACTGGTATGACACAGATAGTGATGGTGATGGCCTGAGTGATGGATTTGAGGGTGGCGCCGATGCAGACGGCGATGGTCAGGGTAACTTCCTCGATTTGGATTCCGATGGCAATGGCATCGCTGATGCCATTGAGGCCGGCGACAATCCCAAGCACCCTTTGGACAGAGATCTTGATGGAGTCCCTGATTTTCTGGACTTGGACGATGACAATGATGGCGTCCTGGATATCAATGATCAGGACAGGCTGACCGCCGTCAGTATCAGCTCCGTAGCTATCCTGGGGCAGGCCTATACAGTCCATAACGATACCAAAGTCAGGTTTTTCCGCGAAGGCGATACACTGAACGTAGAATTGGATTCTCCCTTATCTGCCGGTCAACACTTTTTGGTTATCACCCGGGAAGGCTTACCTCCAATCAACTTACCTTTAACTCAAGCCTCAGGTCTTATCACTACAGTACTGCCCAAAGGTGCCAGTGAAGTTTTTGTCTCTGATGGTGCTCTGCGCACCAATGCGAGAGCCTTGAAACTTCAGCCTGCAGGCACCCCGGTTATCAGCACAGCCGGCGCAGTGATGCTTGACGAAAACGCCCAGGTGACTCTCTATGGTGACAGCCTAAATGGCAATATCACAGTGACAGCCAATGGAATACCTTTAGAGGTCATTTCAAATACAGCCCATTCTGCGAGAGTGAACGTCCCAACAGGACTTGTGGACGGTACGCTGCAAATCAACAACGCTCAGGGACAGAGCAACCAAGTACAATACTATGTACTCAAAGAAGCAGAAGTTACCCTCACCTCTGTAGGCGGTGTTGATCCCTTAGGTGTACGTGTAGAAACACTGCTGAATACCACAACGACACTGGATTACAACGGTCGGGCAAACATTAAAGTCTTTAAGAATCGGCTGACTCCTGTCACAGCCTTTGTTCCTACTGCAGATAATAGTCAGGGATATGTTTATCTAAACAGTTACTTGTTACCAGGCGAACAACAACTGACATTGGATATAAACAGTACGACTTTTAAGTACGTGCTGGACTTTATTGGCGTTGACAAGATCCCACAGGCTTCGTTGGCTAATTTTCGCGACACCATAGTGACTTATCCTGAGTTCATAGAACTGCAGGAACACTTCGCTGGCATGCTGCAAAGTTCTCCAATGGCACTGGAGCAATTATCTCAAGCAACAAACCTGTTGCTAATAAGCAACAGCAACAAGATATATCAGCGCTATAGTCAGAACCAGGTTAGCAACACAGCCAAAGCCCAGTCATTCAATGCTTCTCCAATGGCTATGGCCATGGTCAAGCGGGCTTCAGCAACCGGAAGCATTAAACCAAACATCACCAATTATGGTACGGCTTACTTTGACTATAGTCTTGCGGCCACTAACTTCCTCGATAATTGGCTACCGTCGGATCCAAGCTGTCCCAATAACAGCGAGATCACCAAAGAACAGAAAAACAAACTCCAGTACGATGGCTGCTCAGAGCTGCAAAATCGTACCCGGCTTTATTTGAGTACCATGATTATCCCTCTGGGTGAAAATGGACAGTATGATGAGTCCAAGCTGGATAGTCCGCTGCGCAAGCACGCTCAATCAGCTTGGGATGGCAATATAATAGGACCGCAATCTGGAACATACTTTGGTCTGGAGTTTTGGTCCAAAGATCAGTACTACAATGTTTGTCCCTATCAAGATTGCCTTTACCAAGTTCTCGCTCCGGGTGTAGATACTCCTTTGGGGCCTTCACCATTTAGCTTTCGTAATCAGTCTGCCTATGATGAGGCCAACCTCAAAGCTCGCCAATACTTGGCAATTCGCACCGTCATAGACGGTATCTTGCTTAAGTTTTTTGACCTTATTTTAATCGGGGTAGGTTATGAACCGGCAGGATTCGACCCCGTGGTCATCACCAAGTTAGTGATCCAGTACTCACCCAAGCTGCTAGAGGAAACTGAAAAACTTTATAAGGATGACAATGTTACTGGAACTGACCTTGCCAACTTCCTGGAACAGCTTGCGATAGAATTCTATAAAAATGAAATAGAAGTCTTCTACGATCCTGCCAATAGAGGCAAATTGGGCCCCATCACTACAGCAGTGCTGCAAAGTATGGGAGTAAAACCCGAAGACCTGGCAGCCTTGGCAGCCGGAGCCGCGTTACGCAAATGGGCTCCTTTTATTGGCCAAATGGAAGCGATAAAAACTGGCGCCCAGGTAGCAGACATACTGATCGACCAGCTCAAGACCATTACAGATATGGTCGGCGTACCGGTGAAGTCTGACTTTACCCTCACTTGGGGGATGCAAATTGTCGACATAGACCCTGCCATTATGAAAGCTGAGCCTATAGACAAGCCGTTGTCTATCATCGGCACAGGGTTTGGCGTTAACGAACGTTGGTATTGGTTTGATGAAGAACCCTTAACCGAACTGAAAGATGAGGGCAACAATGCTTATGAAGAGCGTGAATATGAATCTGTCTCCGAGGATGGCACTCTGCTGAAAATAAGCGTTCCAGGCTCTATGTTGAAAAACGCTGTCGGTCCTATCGCCGTTGCTGTTGAGCACAGAGGGCAGCGTGCTGAGTCACCTGTAAAAATCAAGATTGGTGATGGCCTTGAGATCATACGTTTGAAAGCAAGTAGCGGCCAACCCGGTGACCTAGTCGTCATCGAAGGCTTGGGATTCAGCCAAACCAAAGCAGATAATAGAGTCACATTCGCCGGTAAGAATGGTGAACGTATCGTTGCCTTTATCAACAAGGTCGAGCCAGGGAAACTAACGGTGAAAGTCCCCAATAATGTTGTCTCGGGTAATGTCACTGTAGAAGTAGATAACGAGCTCAGCAATGGACTCAAGTTTGAAGTCCCCCATCTACTGGAAATCACTTTCGGTGATAACGGCAACTTCAACGACGATATCTTTAAACTGGTTGTCGATGATAAAGTACTGACCGATGGCAGTAGCCCGCAACGCCAGGTTGGCCCCTTATCAATACCGCTTACCTCAGGCACCCACACAGTAAAACTGGTAGGGATCCGGGCTGAAGATGAGATAGGCACCTATTACATCCAGTTTGAAGGCGATGTTCTCTCTGTCTCGGGGGATGAATTGGAAGGCCGTGACCTATTGAAAGATAGCGTCAAACAATTCCAGGTCGAAGTCGGAACTCCCCAACAGAAGGCTCGTAGTCAATATCAGCCGTTGCGCAATCTGCAGCAGGAATAAAATCAAGGGAAGAGCCGTAAGGCTCTTCCCTGTTTCAAGGAGTTGAACAATGAAAATTCCATTTGCATATCTTTCACTTGGAGTAACCCTTTTCACGCTGCCAGTGGCGGCCAAACCAAATGAGAAGCTGACTCAACAGTGCTTGGATAGTTTTGAAATCATCAAAAACCAGGATGTACAAGCCTTTGTGGCACTAATGCCCTACGAAGCGAGTGCCAAGGAACAAGAGCATGCGGCCCAAATACTGGCCCGTTCACACAAGCGTTGGTATCAAGATAAGACTCTCGGCACCATTACGCCCCAAGATGTGAGTTACAGCGAACCCAGCAAAAGCAAGCAACAGAAAGGTGCGCTTCAGGAAGCGCGGGTTAAGCTACTGATAGAAGGAGAAAACTACCGTTCTTCTGTCAGCTGCAAATTTCTCCAAACCGATAAAGGCTGGTTTCTTTCCAAGTTGCCTTAACCCGTTTTGACGAACTTAACTCAAGGATGAATCAATATGCGTAAACTTTCCCTCCTGTCGGTAGCACTCAGTGCTACGCTGCTCTCTGCCTGTGGCGGCTCCGATTCAGATGACAATCAACCACCTGTTACGACTGATATTAGTGTTCAGGGCCAGGTTAGTTATTTGGGTGCTGTGCCGGGGGCCGATGTCTGCGCCGATCTCAATCGTAACCTGTCTTGCGATGCTGATGAGCCCACAACAACTACCGACAACGATGGCAAGTATCAGCTCGATTGGCGCAGCGATGACCCAACGCCCGACTATTATCTGCTGGCCAACTGGTTACCGCAGGCCAGTGACAATACCTCAGCCAAACAGCAGCACAACAAGCAGAGTGTTGCTGCCCAGACCACTGATGACGGCAGTCTGGTGCTCTTTGCCCTGAACCAGCATACGGGTGCCATCAACCTAGTGACCCATTTGGAATTCAGTCGTTTACAGCAGATGTTGCAAGCGGGCATTGGTGACGCCCAGCGCGATAACCTGCTTCAGGAACTCAGGCAGCTATATTCCCAGCTGTTCGCCCCGGAGAGCGAGAACCCTTACCAGCTTGCTGCCGAAGTCACAGCAGCGCCGGCCTTTGCCGAGGCATTTTGGTTACTGCAGCACATTCACGCTTTGACTGAAGCTCAGATAGAAAAGCTACTCGGTGAAGGCAATCATGAGGCCATTCTGGCGGCCGAGCAGACCCTCGCCATGACCCTGAATGAGCTGCGACAGTTGATCGCCGCCAGTGGTCAAACAGCGGCGACATTCCTGGCCACAGATCCCCAAGAGGTGCGTAACAAGGTAAACAACGCCATGGTTGCCCTGGGTTACCTGGAACCTCTTGATGACAAAACCATGAACGACAATGATTGGGTGATAGTACTCAATGGCTTGATGGAAGATGATGAGCAAGCTCATCTGCTTGATCTGGGGCTGACTGGCGGATCGGAGGTGTTCACCCTGCAATATGGCGACCCCTCCAAGTTTCTGACCGGAAGTGTCAACCAAGGCAAGGTCCTGGCCCAGGATGTCACTCTGGGAGATGAGGTCGCCAACGAGTGCTGGAATACTCAAATGGAGCGCTGGATAAATGCCGATCGCAAGGATCAGGGCTATAGCCCAAGCGCGCCGGTTATCGAAGGCAATCAACTACATACCTTCTATGATGGTACTCAGGTACCAATCACTATGCAGGTGGACAAGTACCAGGCCGGCGCCGAAGACTGGCAAACCTTGCTGGCAGGTACCCCGGCCGCGCTGCAGTTGGCCAAGCTAGAATGGCCTGGGCAGGTTTACCGCATCTGGACGGCGCAGCAAGCCGATGTAATGTGCCGGAATGAAGAGTTTGTTTCCTGGGAGATGCCGGTTGCCAACGCCGAAGATCTCGACTCCAGGTCGCTGATTACCCTCTTCTGGCCTATAGCAACAGAGGATGAAATTACCCTGGATGGCGAGCAGCGTTTCACGCTGAACTTTGGCGATACCCCTGAAAGCTACGAGTGGCAGCTAATCCAAAGCCCGAGTGGTGCGCCTTTGTTGCAGATCACAGAGCTGCTGGACAATCCAGAGCTGGCCGACAAGGTTCTGCCCAGCCAATATCTGATCCAAGGTGACCAACTCATTGAAGTGAATATTTACCGCGCCTTTGATTTCGATGCCGGCAGGCAGCAATTGCGACTCACCTACGAGCAAAGCTTCAGCGATTCCCTGTATCAACATCTGAAACAACTGGCGCAGGCCAATTGAGCAAGTAATGAGGAAGACTAATGTCTGTTACCAACCCCGTCATCCAGCAGCGGCAATTGTTGGCACCTATGTATCTGGACGGCTATTTTCCGGATTTTCTGGTTGATAAACTCAAAGGCGTATTGCTGCAACTGTGCAGCGAGATAGAAGCCCTTAAGCCCGAGGATGAAGGCGCCTTGCTGCAACTGACTCACGCCGCTACCCTGGCCATCAATGAGCTGCAAGATGAGTTTGAAGCCAACGGCAGTGAACTGGAGACAGTCGCCCGGGATTGCCTCGCCGATGAGTTTTACATCATCAGCCG
The DNA here is from genome assembly GCF_009183365.2 of Shewanella algae. Taxonomy (NCBI): domain Bacteria; kingdom Pseudomonadati; phylum Pseudomonadota; class Gammaproteobacteria; order Alteromonadales; family Shewanellaceae; genus Shewanella; species Shewanella algae. Next base: position 190,014 of record NZ_CP068230.1, on the reverse strand, counting down.
TGCTTATGGCTTCGACAGTCTGGATATCGAACAAGCCATCTCCCCCAGAGATTGGTGATAAAAAAACGGCCCTTGCGGGCCGTTTTTGTTTTCAGGGGAGATTATGAGTAGCTCGGAGGCTTAGTTGGCGGCAGCCTGCTGACCGGCGATACGGCCAAAGACAATGATGTCTGTATAGGCGTTGCCACCCAGGCGGTTGGTACCGTGAGTCAAACCTGTCACCTCACCGGCGGCAAACAGACCTGGGATCACCTTGCCTTGTTCATTCAGTACGTGGGTCTTGGTATCTGTTACCAAACCACCCATGGTGTGGTGTACTGATGGCGTGGCTTTCAGGATCCAATATGGGCCCTTGCTCAAGTCCACCAGCCCGGCTCTGTGATTGAAGGCTTCATCCTTACCGGTTTTCGCATAGTGGTTCACATCCTTGATGGTCTTCTTGAGGTTTTCCAGCGGAATGTTGAACACCTTGGCGGCTTCTTCAATGCTGTTCACTTCATACATCAGACCACGGCTGGTGAAGTCTTTGTATTCACCTTGGTGCATACCAATGGTACCGGCCACATCGTCGATGTCCTTGTTCCACAGCACATAGGTGTAACGACCGGGTTGTTCCAGAATCGCATGGGAGATCACATCGCGACGTTCCAGCTCTTCCACAAAGCGCTCACCGTTTTGGTTGACCAGAATCGCACCGAAGAAACGGGAGTCGGCGATCAGGGCAATGGCGCCAGTCTCTGGGTTACAGATAGGATAGGTTTGGATATAGCCCAGGTTGCGGGTGTCAGCGTGGATCTTCTCACCCATGACAATACCGTCACCTGTGCCACCTGCAATACCCGTAGTACCGTAACGCTCATCCAGCTCTGGGTTGTATTGCTTACGCATAGCCACGTTGGCAGAGAAGCCACCGGTAGCTACCACAACACCGCGCTTGGCATGATAAGTGATCTTCTTGCCGTTTTTGGTCGCTTCAACACCGACGACCCGACCATTGTTGTCCATCAGCAGACGCTCGGCGGTAGTGTTGGTGTGAATAGGCAGACCGACTTCTTCGGCTTTCTTGGCAAATTTGCCAATCACTTCGGCACCCGTGTGTCCTTTGGGGATCAGGGCGCGCTTGACGCTGTGACCACCAAACTGGAACAGCTGGTTGGGATAGTACTCAACCTTGACATAGTCACGCAGCCATTCGGCGGCATCGACGGCATTGTCTACCATCACCTTGACCATCTCAGGATCACCCTTGAAGTCGCCCCCTTTGAGTGTGTCCTGGATAAACAGCTCTTTGGAGTCAGTAATTCCCATGCTCTTCTGTACCCAGCTACCGGCTACGTTCATCTCGGCGCCGGAGATCAGCGAGTTACCACCTATGATAGGCATCTTTTCAATGATGACGGCAGAAGCACCGGCTTCCATGGCCTCCAGACCGGCACTGAAACCGGCACCACCTGAACCTATCACAACCACATCATAGGTGTATTCGGCCGGAGTCAGGGCTTCACCATGCTTGGCGGTGGCCGTGGCGGCAACCAGAGTCACACCTGCGGCTTCAACACTGGCAGCCACGGCTTTTTTGAGGGCATTGGAAGTCACGGTCGCACCGGAAACCCCGTCAACATCTACAGAGTTGTTGTCTATGATCGCCTGTTTCACATCTTTGAATGCGGCGGCGGCCAACACAGGGTTTTCTTTCTGCTTCAGCACATCGATAGCCACAATACGGCCATCCTGAATGCTGGTTTCTACCTGGATCTCACCATGCTTGCCCTGGGCAGTCCCCTGACTCTTGATGATCTCATGGGTCACCTGACAGCCGGTAATCACCACGGCAGTGGATACGGCCACGCCCAAAACGGATTTGTTCAACTGCATATTCAGTTCCTGTCGATTAAAAAAGGGAGCCTGGCTCCATTGTTAAAACTGGTATCCAAAAGCCAACCCATACTCGATACCGTCGTTGTACTGTGCACCCCAACTGTCGTACTGAGTCAGGTGCAACTTGCCGTAGAAGGCATCGGTAAATTGGGTCTGCCAACCCAGAATGATCTGGTGCCCATAGCTGTCGTAACTGAACAGCTTTTGGTGGTCTTCATCCCTGTCTATCTGCGCTTCGTAGTTGACGGACAAGTTGTGCTTCAATCCGGCAAAACTCAGCGGGTATTTGGCATTGAGCACCAGGGCATAACCTGAAATGTCATTGAAGTTCTCATCTGTTGGTGAGAAATGACCAAAGGTATAGTTGAAACCAACCCCGTAGTTCAGCGCCAAATCGCCAAACTTACTGTTGTGCGTAACCCCCAGATACAGGTTGTCTTCGACCAGAGTCTCACTGGCAGAGATAAAGTTCTGGGCCCAAAAGTTAAAACCGCTTTCACCCAGCTTATGCTCTATGATTGCCAATGATTTTAAAGTGGTTTTACCATCTTCATTCTTCTGGTTTTCCGCGACTTCACCCGGGTTTTCCAGCTTGATATTGGCGAAATAACTGCCCCAATCGGCCAAACCCAAATGATTCAGCTTGAGAAAGGGTTGGTTAAAGACGCCAGGGTTATCATCCTTGGTATCACTGGTATAAAACTTATAACCAAGATCCAGACTTGTTTTGGTTACATCGGCCTGCACATTGGCAGAAAATGCCATAGCCAGTGCCACCCCACTCAACAACCATTTTGAGCTCATAATATTTCCTCAGACAAATACAATGCCAAGTAATTGAAAACTTTAAACACATGAATTGGACGAGAAAATAATAATTAATTGCCACCAATAGCAGCTGTGATCTTGGTCGATTACAATCCTTAAAAAAATAAACTCTGTGGTTTAAGGAAGTAGATAACAGGAGACCACAAGTTAAGTGAAAATTCCGTCAAACAAATTAAAAAGAGACAGACCAAGCTATCTCTTTTTAAAATATTAATAGCCAATCTATAAATATAAGCCTAAGCTCACACATTCCTTTAATCCGTAATTTCTATCTCGGCAATAAACATCTGCGGTGGCCGATATTCCTTGAACTGCCAACCCAGCTGTTTCGCCAGTCGCTTGACCAACATCAGCCCCAGACCAAAACCTCCCATGCCATCCTGTAAGCTTGAGTTGCTGACTCGGATGCACTTGCCCCGCTGCTCCACCTTGACTTCGCCGGTGCCATGCTCGAGCGCATTGCGCAGCAGATTATTGAGCATGATGCACAGAGGCTCTTTCAGCACCAGTAGTTGGGTATCGTCACAATCCAATTGAATAACCCCCTGCTTGCCCTGGGCGTGCTCCTGCTCAGTTGCCAGCTGCCGCAACAACTCGGCCGGAGCCAAGCGCTGTTTTTCCAGCCGAGTGCTGCTCTTGTTGGTGAGCCACAACAGGGTTTCTATGATGGACTTCATCTGCGCCGTCGCCTGGCTGGCAGCCAGTACTGGCCCGGTCAACTTGCCCTTTTGCAAGGTGAGCAGCTCAAAGGATGATTGGCAGATAGCCACAGGAGTGCGCAGCTCGTGGCTGGCAAAACGCAGGAAGTTGAGTTCCCGCTGCTGGGCCTTTTGTAGCTGCTGCAGCGAAGTATTGAGCGCATCCACTATCGATTGCAGCTCGGCATAGCCTTGTTTGGGAAAACTGAAGCCATTCATGCTTTGCCAGTCGTGCTGTTTGATCGCCTGACTGATCTTGTGCACCGGGGTGATCACTTGCTTTTGCATATGAAACGCCAGGCTGGCCACCACCCCGAAGGTCATCACTATCAGCAATAAAATGGCGGTCATGTTCTTGGGCGCAAAAACAAGATCATGGGTGGCATCGTAATGCAGCCACAGATACAGCGGCTGGCCTGAAGCCGTGTAATGCACACTCAGGGCATCGATATAGGGGCCATCGAGATGCTGATAACGAATACCCGTTTCTGAAGTGGGAGGCTGAAAGTCATTGATAGCTTTGATCTTATCCGGCACCCGCTGCCAGTCGGCAAACACGCTGATGTTGTCGGTATCCAGCTCTGTGCTGCCCTGAAGGAACACCGCTTCAGCCGCCTGCCCTGCGTTACGCAGAGTGATCTCATGCATGGAAAACATGCCGGTGCACATCATGCAAAGGGGGATGATGCTATTGATGGCCAGAGTGACCGCCAGAAAAATAAGCCCGTAAATTTGATAGCTGCGCTTGAGGCTGAACTTGGGCATCATCTTCAGTCACTCCTCAGGCAGAGTCCTACTCCGCGAATGGTGTGGATCAGTTGACTGTCGAACGGCTTATCCACCACCCGCCGCAACAGATGCAGATGGCTGCGCAGGCTGTCGCTGTCAGGTGGGCAGTCGGGCCAGAGCATACGCTCTATCTCTTCCCGCTCCACGGTTTCCGGGCTGCGGCGAGCCAGCAAGGCCAGTATCTGCCAGCCGGTGCGGCTCAGGGACAACAACTGCCCTTGGCGATAGGCCTCGTGTTTGCCAAAGTCCATCTCCAGCTCACCCAGTTGTAATCTTGGTGGTGCCGGACGGCGCTGAGCCACAACTCTTAGGCGGGCCACCAGCTCCTCCATGGCGAAGGGTTTGATCAGATAATCATCGGCGCCGGCATCAAAGCCGCTCAACCTGTCATCCAAACCGCTGCGGGCGGTCAGCATGATCACCGGCGTGGTCATACACTGGGCCTTCCAGCCCTGGCATGCTCGAACACCGTCCCCGTCGGGCAAGTTGAGATCCAGCACCACCACATCGAAATGCTGCTGTCTCAGCAGTTCATTGGCCTGAGCCAGGGTTTCGGCATAGTCACATTCAATGCCTTTTATCGCCAGGTACTGAATAATATTGTTTGCCAACAGACGATTATCTTCGACCAGCAGAATTAACATGTCAGATCAACTCAAATTGATGGGCCAGATGGATCAGATTTGCCCTGTTGCTGGCACCCAGTTTCTTGCGCATTGACTCCATATGGTATTCAACCCCACGAACACTAATGTGCAGTCGATCAGAGATCTCATGATTTTGTAGTCCGGTTGCGGCCATTCGCAGCACTTTTCTGGCATTGGCCTTGAAGATCCGGCTCTGCAGAAAGGGGTTGAACCTCTGCCTGTCATGTTCAAACAGCAGACTTTGCACCAAGATCAAGGTCTGCTGTACCCGTTCCGGATCCGGCTCGGGACGGCCCGATGCCAGCAATATGAAACGACCAAACCAGGTCGGGTTGGCATAGCTGGGGACAGGAAAGCTCAGAACAGTGTCGTAACCATGTTTGGCAAACAAAGTTTTTACCGGGTCGTGCTCTTGCCAGCGATACCGCCAGGCTTTATCTGCGCTTAAAGACTCGGCAAAGTTACTGTCGCTGCGGGCAAAATGTTCCAGATAATATTGCTGCAGGGTCGCTATCCTACCGGAGGAAGCCAGTGAGGCTATTGGCCTTCGCAGCCACACAGGGGCGAACAAGCCTTGATTTTCCGGGTGTTCCAAATACTCCCTGGCATTGCTTGGCAACCCCTGAAACCAGAACCCCTGGAACCCCAGCCTGGCGATCAGCGGGCCGACGGTTTGCAGTACTTGTCTGAAACTGCTCTGTGCTTCCGTGAGTGCAGCCTGATTCAATACTGTACTCATGCGATTACTCCTCAAGAATAAGAATCAAAGCCAACATAACTCAGGCTACGAATTGAACAAAGACAGTTGAAACAGATATTTAGAATAGGCTGCAAAAATGTAACCCCATGTAAAAACTACGGAGTTTTTGACGTTATTTTCACGTCACCTCCACTATGCTGATAAGGCCAGCTTCGAGCCGCTGTTTATAGCGCATGCCTGCCGCCAATGGCAGCGATAGTGGCCTCGAGCTCACTGAACCCCTGTCTGTTTGCTGTTGAATTTCCGAACAATGAAACCGTTGACCCTGAAAGCCAAGGCTGTTAATTATATTCGTACTCAGTAAAGTATAAGGATATACAAGATGAACAAATGGATATTATTAGCATGCTTTTCAGCAGGTTATACTTCATCTACCGCAATCGCAGAACCTGTCTCGGGTACGCTGCAACGCATTGAAGCCCATGCGGAATATTTTGGCTTTCAAGATCCGCAAGCCTACCTTCACTTCTCCGCCGAACTGAACCGGCTGATGGCCGGTGACAAGACACTGGGCGAGCCGATACTGTCTTCAACCACTTACAGCCAAACTCTGGGGGCCGGAATGGCCTTCTCGGCTCTTTCCAGTCAGCAACGAAGCGAACTCAGGGAGCTGGTTCAGGCGCGTAGAGCCAATATGGCCAAGAGCCTGGGGGTGAGCGAAGCGGCGCTGCAACAGAGGGTTGCGCAATATGCTGCCTATTCACGGCTGAATGCCAGGCTGCATGAGATCCCCATTGCCAAGGTAGTTCAAAACGCCTCACTCAGTGACAGCCCCAGACATCTGGAACTCAGTACAGAACAGCTGGCTGAATTGGGAGAGCCAGACTCACCTATAGCCCAGTTGGCCATTACTCAACTGGCGGCGCAGGCAGGTGTGCCCCAATTCACTCCGTTCGTGGTGCACTTCAGCGCCCGCGGTTCAGAGCAGAGATTTATCTACAATGACTTCTCCGGAGCCTGGAGCATTTCCGCCGAAACAACGTGTCCAAGCCGCGAGTGTGGCTCGAAAACCCAGTGAGCAAAGGCTATTCCCGATTCCCTAAACAAAGAGCCCCGGTGGTTAATCCTACCGGGGCTTGGTTTCCTTAGAACTTCATCAGGAACTGAGTCGAGGCCTCGACATCCGGGGTAAACAACCTGTCCTTGTCGTAGTAAGCCACCTGTTTGCGCAGCGCCTTTAACAGTTGTTCATTCTGGGGTGACAACTGCCTGTGGTTCACTTTCTTCTGCAGATCCATCGCCTGGGCCACCTGCATCAGCTCAAAGCCATAGATGCGTGCCACGCCATCCACCACCTTGCTGAGATTCTTGCCGGCCTGGAAGTAGTTGCTGAAGTTATCCTCGATACCGCCTTGGTTGGCTATACCATAGAAGGACACGGGATTGGCCGCATGGGCTATCTCGACAAACAGGGCGGTGAAGCCATTCTGCAGGGTATAAAAGGCCTGGCCATTGGCATCATCAGGGTCGACCAAGGCTCTTGGCAAACCCGTGAAGTAAGGGTCAATCAACTTGATCTGGCGATTACTGGAGTATTTGCCCAACTGCGCCATGGCATTGATAAAGGCCTCGGTTTGGGACGCCAATTGGATGGTATCGAAGTTGGCCGAGGAGTTAATCGCCCCCGATACCGTCCCTTGGGTAAAATACTGTGCCACTTGAGGGGCATCGGCGTAACGTCCGGGTTTGGCATTGATGTAAACCGTAGGATTATCATCAGAGCTGCTAATCTGAATATTCACCAAGGTTTCCAACTGCTGCAGCTGCGACATGGCATGGGCCACAGGCCAGTGAGCACCGCGATAAGATAGCGCATCCTGCAACGGCCGCTTCTCGTCACGCTGGAATAGATATCCCCCCTCCAGATTGGCCAAAATCTCTTGACCTACCTTCTCGACATTCGGCATAGGTCTGGCCGCCAGGGTATGAGGCAGCAGAGGGCTGATATTGCCGTTGATCCCCTCAAGGGCCGCGGCAATGAGTCTGGGAGAGAATTGAATGATCTGGCGGGCATCACCAATGGCGTTGACCACCTGTGCCGTTGCCAGGGCGTTGTTGGACAGAATCGAGAGTGAGTCCTTGCCAAAGGGCACCAGCGGCTTGATCCTGGCTTGCTTCATCGCCTTGGCGGCAGACATCCGCTGACCTTTGTAGAACACATCCCACTCGCCCATCATGGCGGCGCCTATGTGTGAGGCCAACAGGATGTCACTCAACCCCACAGAGCCATCTTCCGGCACCACGGGAATAATGTCTTCGTTGATAAACTCCTGGTAGATGCGGGCCACGTCCGGCTGCACACCCACATGACCCGTGGCTATCTGATTCAGGCGAATCGTCATCGCCATTTTCACGGTTTCCGGCGCTATGGGTTGGCCACTGGCCGCCGAGTGGGTAAACAGCATATTGCGGTTAAAGTCTTCCGACAGTTTGCGAGCTTCGGCACTCAAAGAACCGTCTTTGCCAAATACCGGGGTATCCTTGTTCTTGCCCACCCCAACGGTGAGCCCGTATACGGGCGTGCCTTTACGGGCAGAATCTATCAGGAGTTCATGGCTTGCATGAATTGTCTTTTGCGCTTCTTTGCTGAGAGCCACCTGCACTTGTTTATCTTTCAGCTGCAGTAGCTGCTCTATCTTGAGTGACTGACCATCCAGGGTAATCACCTCTGCCGCAGAAGCGCACCCCAGGGGTAAAGCCACTGCCGAAACTATCAATATATTGGATAAGCCTCTCATCAACACTGTTCTCCAAGAATAAAACGACTTAATCAGAACTTATTAATGTGAACGCCAAAAGCACTATTGATAATTTAAATGGCTGCCACATTAAAGCACTACTTTACTTATATAAGTTATTTATCCAGCCGCTAATAAATACTGGTATAAATATAAGATTCTTTTTTAATTTTCTCAGTTAAGAAATTACAGCACAGGAAATAACTAAAGAAGCGAGATTGGATATTTATTCAGACTGGACTGCAAATATGTAAATTACTGCCCTTGAGTGCCGTTTTTTGACATTACTTTGACAAAACAAAATTTAGGGAGGTGCAGTTTGCTTTCATTGCTATAACCACAACAGAAAGGGAGAGTCACTCCGGGTGACTTGCAGGGCTCGGCAAATTGGTGAAAGATAGAGCGCTTCAACAATAACAATTATCCTGTACCCGGAGCCTTTCATGCGCATGCTGTCCCTGCTCTGGCTCGCTGTCGCGACGTTACCTGGCGCCGCTCTTGCCGAACCAGCCACCCAAGCCAACACCTATATCAATGATGCCATTTTGCCGCCGCTCAAACCCTGGAGTGGTGCCAGCGAGGCCTTAATGCGTGCAGCCGACGACGGCTGGGCCACACCTTTTGAGCAATCCGGCGGTATTGAAAGCCCAAGTTATCAGCAGACCTTTGCCTGGCTGGATAGGCTGATGACCCAAAGCAACAAGCTTAACAAGGTGAGCCTGGGCAAGAGCCCCCAGGGGCGGGATATCTGGATGATAGTGGCCAGCGCCGAAGGTGCTGCCACCCCGGCACAGCTGAGACGTAACCACAAGCCCAATGTTCTGGTGCAAGCCGGGATCCACTCGGGTGAAATTGACGGCAAAGATGCCGGCATGATGTTATTGCGGGATATCATAGTCGGCGACAAGGCCGAGCTGTTGGAACAGGTCAACCTGCTGTTTGTGCCGATTTTCAGTGTCGATGCGCACGAGCGCTCCAGCCAAAGCAACCGAGTTAACCAACGCGGCCCTCTGAACATGGGCTGGCGAACCACCAGCCAAAACATCAACCTCAATCGTGACTACGCCAAGGCCGACAGCATGGAGATGCAACACATGCTGACCGCCATCAACGACTGGCAGCCGCAGCTGTATATCGATGTGCATGTCACCGACGGTATCGACTACCAATATGATGTGACCTTTGGTTACAACCTGTCTCAGGGGCTGAGCCCCGCCGGCTACAACTGGCTGCAGCAGGAATATCGCCCGGCGATAGAACAGGCGCTGACCCAGGCAGGTCATATCCCGGGGCCTCTGGTCTTCGCCTTGGACAATACCGATTTGAGCAAGGGCATGTCACTGTGGAATGCCTCGGCCCGCTACTCCAACGGTTACGGCGATGCCAGACACCTGCCGACCATATTGATTGAAAACCACAGCCTCAAGCCGTTTCGGCAACGGGTACTGGGCACTTATGTGATGCTGGAGCAAACCCTCAAGACTGTGGGCGCCAAAGCGACCAAGCTGCGCGCAGCGATAGAGAAAGACAAGTACCGCTATCCACGGCTGGTGCCCCTGACCTGGAAGTCACAAAAGCAGGAGCAGGGCTGGGATTTCAAAGGCATAGACTATCAACTGGAACAGAGCCCTATTTCGGGCAAACAAGTGGTGCGCTGGACCGGTGAGCCCAAGCTTTATCCCAACCTGCCGGTAATAGGCAACACAGAGGCGGATATCCGGGTCAGCCGCCCGGCCGCTTACTATATTCCGCCCCAGTGGCAAGAGGTGATTGCCAAGCTATCGCTGCACGGCATTCGTATGAGCCGCCTGGAGCAACCTCAAACACTGAAGCTGCAACAGTATCGCCTCAGCGAACCCCAGTTTGCCGCCAGTGACTATGAAGGCCGCCAGAGAGTCAGTGCCAAAGCCAAACTGGAAAAGGTTGAACTCACCTTACCCACCGGTACCGTCAAAATAAGCACTGAGCAGCCGCTTGGCGATCTGGCGATGATACTGCTGGAGCCGCAATCGCCCGACTCACTGCTGCAGTGGGGCCTGTTCAACACCATATTCACCCGCACCGAGTATATTGAGGACTACGCGGTTGAACCTTTGGCACAACAGATGCTGGCCAACTCCAAAGCGCTCCAGGCCGAATTTGACCAGGCGCTCAAAGACCCGGCCTTTGCCGCCGATGCCAAGGCCAGGTTACGTTGGTTCTACGAGCGCAGCCCTTACTATGACAAGGCTTACCAGGCTTATCCCGTCTATCGCGCCAGATAGGCCCTGATAATAAACTATCCAGGAGTCGAGCGATGAAGCAGCAGGATGAGTTACAGGGAGGCTGCCTGTGCGGCGCCATACGTTATCGCCTCGAGGGTGAACCGTTCGATGCCGACCACTGTTACTGCAGTCAATGCCGTAAGAGCACAGGGGCTGTAGTGGGCAGTTGGATGGACTTCAGGCTGGAGCAACTCACTTGGCAGGGTGAAGCCGTGCGGGAATACGCCTCTTCGGCCAAGATCCGCCGCGGCTTTTGCCCAAACTGTGGCACCAGCCTGAGTTATCGCAGTCTCGACTATCCCGAATTTATCAGCTTGAGTATTGCTTCTTTGGATGACCCAGACAGGGTGGCACCCAGATATCATATCTACTGCGCCGACAAACCCGCCTGGCTGGAGATTAGCGACGACTACCCCCGTTATCCCGCTAATCGCAGTCAAGGCGACTAGCCGTCGGCAGAAGCGTTATTGCGCAATAAAAAATCCGCCCTGTGGCGGATTTTTTATCATTCATTGAACCAAAGATTACATATCACAAGGCTTCAGCGGCTTACGCAGCTGCGCCCGGACATTATCCATACCGGCATAAAACTCTTTCATCATCAGCAGACCCATCATCTTGCCGTTGTCTGTAATGATCAGCTCATCCGGGTTGCTTGGATCATTCTTGATGGCGCCAATCAGCTTCATCGAGCTCATCTCTTTGAACAGGGCTGTGTCCAGATTAACGCCGAAGGTATCGCGGAAATACTTGCGCGACAGACGACCGGAGAACATCCCCAGCAGGAAACGATACTGCATTACATCTTTCTTGCTGTACTGCTTTTGCTGCTCAACACCCATCTTGCCGCTGGCGATCCGCTCCTGATACTTGCGCAGCGAGAAAGTATTCACATGCAGGGTATCGTTGAGGAAACTGAATGAGCCTGAACCCACACCCAGATATTCATCGTAGTCGATAACGTACTCGTCAAAGCCTTCATCGTTGGCCTTACCAAAGGCCCAGGCCGACAACTGGTTGTACTGGCCATTGAGGGTATTGAGGATCATCCGGTACTGGTTGGCCATATCGGCCTGAGGCGCAGCCAGTTTCCCTTTGACGCTCTTGCGGGTCTGGTGGGTGATCATCAGGGGATAAGTGGTGATCTGGCGCGGATCCAGTCTGGAAGCCATATCCAAGTCATGCTGGATCACTTCGTCTGTCTGACCGCGGAAACCGAAGATCAAATCGACATTGATAATAGGAAACAGCTCTTTGGCGGCCATGATCTTGTCGAATGTTTGCTGGCCGGTGCCAAACTTTTCCAACCTGTCTGTCATCTTGAGGATGTCATCATTAAAGCTCTGCACCCCGATGGACATGCGGTCAACCAATCCCTTGAGCTGTTTAAAGCCCGGGCTGTCCAAGTGTTGGGGATCCGATTCACAGGAGACTTCCTTGATGGAAGGGAACAGGGTCTTGGCATACTCGATGGTTCGCGCCAGTTCATCTTCCAGCACGGTCGTAGTGCCGCCGCCTATGTACATGGACTCGAAGTCATAGCCCAACTGCTTGACCATATCCATCTCTTTACGCAGCGCCACAAAATAGGCACGGGCCTTGTCTTCCTTGAACAGGAAGCGGTGGAAGGTACAGTAAGAGCAAAGCGTGTGGCAGAAAGGCACATGGGCATAGAGCATGTATTTCTTGCCCTCTACCGGAGCCGGCATCACATCAGCAGAAATAGTGTCCAGCCTCAGGTTCTTGTCAACATAGTACTGCATCACCCGCTCCATGGCCCCCAGCATCCAGTTGGGTACTGTAATATTGGCTTGGTATGGAGTGACCAGTTGGCGATCGAGAGTTTGGATAATTGATGACATAAGGCTTCCTGTTAGTTTTGCTAATCCTTAGATACCACAAACAGTTAGGTGATTTCCAAGGTACTGCCAGCTGTTTGTAGACTACCTCTTGCACAGGAGTCAAAACGTGAACTGGCTAGAAGTTAACAATACCTATCAGTATCGAGAGTGGCGTTTTGTTAAGCAGATCATGTTTTAGCATTAACGGATGAAAAATCAACCTTTCGAGGGGTGCCTTTACACCAGGCAGCAAAAAGGGGTCCGCAGACCCCTTATTTTCAGCTGAGCTTAAACTGTCTGACCACACTGGAGAGCTGATCTTTGGCAGCGGCCAGTGCCGCGGTGCTGCCGAGTGTCGCCTTGCCACTCTGATTCAGCTCTTCCACCATTTCGCGAATGACACTGAGGTTGCGGGTAATCTCTTCAGAAACCGAGCTCTGCTCTTCGGCAGCCGTGGCTATCTGGCTACTGAGGCCATTGATATCAAATACATGCTCGGTCAACCCCTGCAAACTTTCGGCCACCAGAGTCGTGGTATCGGCCGTTGCCTGACAGCTCTGGCGGGTACGATTCATGGCATTCACCGCCGAATCTGCTCCCTGACGCAGCTGTTCCAACATATTGTTGATCTCTGAAGTGCTGGCCTGGGTGCGTGCCGCCAACGCCCTGACTTCGTCTGCCACCACAGCAAAGCCACGTCCCTGCTCACCGGCTCGGGCCGCTTCGATGGCCGCATTCAGCGCCAGCAGGTTGGTTTGTTCGGCAATCTCACCTATCACATCCAGCACACCGGCAATTCTACGGGTGCTTTCATCCATCTCGGCAATGGTCTGGGAGGCACTGTCGACTTCGCTGACCAGCGCCATCACATTGTTGGAAGCCTGTTCGACCGCCTGACGGGACTCATCCCCTTGAGCTCTGGCCTTATCGGTCAACTGTGCGGCGGAGGCAGCATCGTTGGCAACCCCTTGAGCGGTAGCGCTCATCTCTTCAACCGCGGTGACAACCTGGTCGGTTTCCAAGGCGTGGGCCTGCAATGCGGCCGAGTTGGACTCAGACTGCACATTGAGCTCACCGACCTGCTGCGCCATATGTTCCGAGGCTTGGGCGATTTCACGGATCATGACTTGTAATCTGTCGCTGAGCTGATCCAGATCGGCCGCCAGAGTGCAGAGTTCATTCTTGCCCTGGATCCCTATCTTGTGGGTCAGGTCGCCGACCGCCAGCTTGGCGACAGATTGTTGGATCCGGCTGACAATGGCCACCAGATGGCGGCTCATAAGGAGTGCCATCAGCAAGGAAGCCACTATGGCAAACAGGATCAGACCGAGCAAAATAGCTTCGGCATTATCCACCTCGGAAACCGTCATCTGCCCCAATTCCTGGTTACGCTCGGTTATCTGCGCCACCAGCAGATTGATCTCGGCACTCACCTCAGGGCCCAGATCTCGTCTTACCGGAGTGAGAACCGGCTCTGTGCCGGTTCGCTCGGCCAGCGCCAGCTCATCGAAATAGAGACGGGTGTATCTGTCGATTCCGGGTTTGAGAACGGCGATTCGCGCACCACCATTCTTCATAAAGGCAGTGTCGAATTTACTCAGGCGGGCTATCAGGTCATGCACTCTGTCTTGATGCTGGCGTACCCCTTGAGTGTTGTGCACCAGGGAAGCCAGTCGCAGTTGATAGAACTCTTCGCGGATCCCGGCGAAAGTCTCGGTCAGATTGTTGTTGTTCACCAGACGTTCGCTGACGTCATTGAGTTGGAAAAAAGCACGATAAGCAAAGATGCCGATCACTATCAGTAGCACACTGGACAGCAAAGACGGCAGCATGGATAACACACTGGTTCTGGTATTGTTGATCATGATGGTATCTGATTGAATGAAGAAAAAGACTCGTAACTTTGTTACGTTTGTAGAACCATTTTACATATTGGTGATTAAATAAGCAATCCATCATAATGTCATTAAAAATTGAAATAACTCTTAATAAACATGATGTTGTTTTATTTGAATTGCATTTTTTACACTTTGACAGTCAAATCGTTAACTATTTTACTGATCAAATCAGAAATTTTGTTACAAAAACAGTTAAACAGCAGAAGAATTAAGCTAAGGATTAAAATAATTTAATGATTAAAAACAGTTAATTAATGCCAATCACTCAAGAAAATGGCACTTTGACCACCTATTTAGAGGTATAAGTGCCATAAATAAAATAATCACCGCTTTATTTTTCATTATTGATAAAAAAAGCCGTGTCGACTGACACGGCTTTTCTGCAAAGGGCTGGCCTCAGTCTCTGTATTTCAGAGTACCGTTGGCCTTGATCTCGTCATACCACAGGTTGTGGTGTTGAGTTGCCCAGTTTTCATCACAGTAACCGGAAACCATACACTCCATACCACCTTCAGACATAACAGTTGCCATAAAGATATGCACTATGGAGAAGGCACAGATGATGATGGCACTGATTGAGTGCAACACCAGAGCTATCAGGCTCAGGGTGCGGCTGGGTTCAAACAGGTTGGGGAACAGCAGCAGCATGCCTGAGGCCGAGATGATCAGTCCAAAGAAGGCAAAGGCCCAGAACCACATCTTCTCACCGGCGTTGGCAAAGCCGGCATCAGGGTGTTTGCCCTTGAAAGGACCGAAGTTGATGTACCCGCCCACGACCATGAACCACTTGACGTCATACATCTTGGGTAACTGGTTCTTGGCCCACAACAGAGTCATCAGCGCCCAGCCGAACATGAAGGGAATCGCCATCACGTCGTGCACTTGCTTGGCACCATTGACCATGGATGCCCAGAAGCCTTCACCCAGATAAGGCTGGAAGAAGAAACGCCCGGCCAACAGCACCAAGCCGGTGAGGATCAGCAGCAAGCAGGGAATCGCCCCCAGCCAGTGAATGCTCACATCAAACTTGGACCAACGATGTACCATCTTGCCGGAGAAACCATGGTGCAGTTTGGAAATACCGTTAACCATGATAAACAGGGCAAAAATGATGATCATGCCGAACAGGGCCAGCATCAACCCGGGGGCCAGCCAGTCGCTGCGCAGCTCCAGTACCCGCAGATCATAGGTGTTGATCGGCTGGTTGTGGAACTGGCTCTGGGACGTGGTGTAACCCGTTGCCCCATCCTTGAGCTGAGCCCAGATCTGGGCGTCGCTCGCTTGTGGTTCCACAGGTGCATCGGCACCATTGGCAAAGCAAACCGCACTGAACAAGAGCGCAATAGCCAAGCCTATGTGTTTGAACCATTTGTTCATATTAACCTCTCTCACCGACCCGGTAGTACCGGGTCGGATATTCGTGCCGTCTGTTACTTCCAGGCGCCGTTTTCGGCACCGCGATAAGCCACACGCTCGCGGTAGATGCCGGAAACCACTTCCGCATCACCGGCCAGCAGGGCCTTGGTTGCACAGAGTTCGGCACACATAGGCAGCTTGCCTTCTGCAATACGGTTGGCACCGTATTTCTGACGCTCGGCATCCGAATGGTTTTCTTCAGGACCACCGGCACAGAAGGTACATTTGTCCATCTTGCCACGGGAGCCGAAGGCACCTGATTTCGGGAACTGAGGTGCGCCGAATGGGCAGGCATAGAGGCAGTATCCACAACCGATACAGGTATCTTTGTTGTGCAGCACTATGCCATCTTCGGTGCGGTAGAAGCAGTTGGCAGGACACACGGCCATACAAGGCGCGTCGCTGCAATGCATACAAGCCACAGAGATTGAGGCCTCGCCGGGCTGACCATCTTTGATGGTCACTACACGGCGACGTTGGATACCCCACTCGAGAGCGGAGTCGTTTTCGTTTTTACAAGCGGTGACACAGCCATTACATTCAATGCAGCGCTTGGTATCACACAGAAATTTCATTGTAGCCATAGTGGCAATTCTCCTCGCTTAAGCTGCACTTATGCTTTGACGATCTGACAAAGCGACGCCTTGGTTTCCTGCATCTGAGTCACTGGGTCATAACCATAGGTCAGCGCAGTGTTACAGGATTCACCCAATACGTAAGGCACAGTGCCTTCCGGATAGTTGGGCTCCAGGCTCTCGCCGTGCATGATCCCGGCAAAGTGGTAAGGCATCCAGGTCACACCAGGTTTAACCCTTGGGGTCACCATGGCTTGAACCAGAATTCGGCCGCCTTCGGCGCCTTCCAGCCATACCTTCTCACCGTCACGGATACCGCGGTCGGCAGCATCACCAGGGTTGATCTCAACGAACATCTCCTGCTGCAGCTCGGCCAGCCATGGGTTGGAGCGTGATTCTTCACCACCACCCTCGTATTCCACCAGACGACCGGAAGTCAGTACCAGTGGGTACTTGCCACTGACATCTTTCTCCTGGATAGACTTGTACAGAGTCGGCAGACGATGTACTTGCATGTCGTCATAAGTTGGGTACTTGGCTACCAGATCGCGACGGGCTGTGTACAGCGGCTCGCGGTGTACTGGCACCTGATCAGGGAAGGTCCACACGATACAACGGGCCTTGGCGTTACCGAATGGGATGCAACCGTGCTTGATGGCAACCCGGACAATACCGCCTGAAAGGTCGGTCTTCCAGTTCTTGCCTTCGGCTTCGGCTTTCTCTTCAGCAGTCAGCTCGTCCCACCAGCCCAATTGCTTGAGCAGCTTGTCGGAGAACTCAGGATAACCGTCCTGGATTTCAGCACCTTTGGAAAAGGAGCCTTCGGCCAGCAGGTTCTTGCCTTGATATTCCACACCGTAACGGGCACGGAAGTTACCGCCACCGTCTTTGACGTGCTTGCTTGTGTTATAGAGGATCTGGGTACCTGGATGCTTCATCTCAGGTGTACCCCAACATGGCCAAGGCAGACCATAGGTTTCGCCCTTGCATGGGCCACCTTCGGCTTCCAGAGTCTTGTTGGAGAAAGTGCCCCAGTTCATTGTGTGTTGCTTCAAACGCTCAGGGCTTTGGCCGGACATACCGATAGTCCACATACCGCGGTTGATTTCGCGAGTGATGTCTTCGATCAGAGGCAGACCATTCTCTTTCTTGATACGCTTGGTGTACTGCTCGGCGAAGCCCAGTTTCTGTGCCAGACGATACATGATTTCGATATCTGTCTTGGACTCGAACAGCGGCTCGATAACCTGCTCACGCCATTGGATAGAACGGCCTGAGTTGGAGATGGAACCACGGGTCTCAAACTGAGTCGCGGCAGGCAGCAGGTAGACGCCATCCTTACGACGGTGCATAACACCGGCCATAGTTGGGAATGGGTCAACAACAACGACTGTATCCATCTTGTCCAGTGCATCACGCACGTCACGCTGACGGGTTTCAGTGTTGACAGACTGACCCCAGAAGAAGGCCAGGCGCACGTTGTCTTTCTGTGCCAGCTTCTGCTTGTCTTCCAACACACCGTCGTGCCAACGGGAACAAGGAATACCCGGAGTAGTCATAGGTTCGCGGCCCAGGTAAGTACCCTGGTCGAAGCGGCTCTTCATCCACTCCATATCCAGATCCCATACGTGGGTCCAGTGTTGCCATGCCGCAGAGGTCAGGCCGTAGTAACCTGGCAGGTTATCGAACAGCAGACCCAGGTCGGTAGCGCCCTGTACGTTATCGTGACCACGGAAGATGTTGGTACCACCACCGGAAACACCCATGTTACCCAGAGCCAACTGCAGGATACAGTAAGCACGGGTGTTGGCATTACCTACGTGGTGCTGGGTACCACCCATACACCAAACCACAGTGCCTGGACGGTTATCGGCCATCATCTTGGCGGCCTGGTACAGGTACTCCTCGCTACAGCCAGTGATGTTGGCCACTTCTTTAGGTGGGAACTTCTTGGCTTCTGCACGGATGGTTTCCATCTCGAACACACGTTCTTTGATGAAAGTCTTGTCTTCCCAGCCGTTTTCGAAGATATGCCACAACATACCATAGATAAACGGAATGTCGGTACCCGGACGGATAGAGCAATGCAGATCGGCATGAGCCGCGGTGCGGGAGAAACGTGGATCAACCACGATCAGCTTGGCATTGTTCTTCTCTTTGGCGATCAGAATGTGCTGCATGGAAACAGGGTGTGCTTCTGCAGGGTTGGCACCAATGAAGAAGATGGCGCGGGCATTCTGAATGTCGTTGAAAGAGTTGGTTTGCGCACCATAGCCCCAGGTGTTGGCCACACCGGCTACAGTGGTAGAGTGACAAATACGGGCAGAGTGGTCGACGTTGTTGGTACCCCACATGGCGGCCAGCTTACGATACATGTAGCAGCCTTCGTTGGAGAACTTGGCACTACCCATAAAGTAAACAGAATCCGGACCCGATTCCTGGCGGATCTTCAGCATCTTGTCACCAACTTCGTTGATGGCCTGATCCCAGCTGATACGCTTCCACTTACCGCCTTCAAGCTTCATTGGATACTTGAGACGCTTCTCACCATGGCCGTGCTCGCGCAGTGCAGCACCTTTGGCACAGTGACCACCGGCGTTGAATGGGTGATCGAAGGCAGGCTCCTGACCAGTCCAAACACCGTTTTGTACTTCGGCATACAGACCACAACCTACGGCACAGGCACTACAAATAGTACGCTTGACTTCGATAGGCGCATCATGAGGTACATCTTTGGCTTCGGCACGACGCATCATGCCGGCACCCAGCATAGAGGCGGCAGCGATACCACCGGCAGTAATACCGGCATTCTTCATAAACTGACGACGGCTGATCCCCAGTTTTGGTTTGTCAGCCTTAGGGGCGACATTGGATGTGCGAGTTAACTTCATCGCTTGAGATCTCCTGGATTAGCTACGCAGGCTGTTGTAATAGCTGCGGATATGCGCTGTTTCGTGATAGCCCTTTTTTGCGGACTTCGCTTCAACAGGCTCATTGGCCTGAGCGGCGCTCACCCCTGTAGCAGCAATCGCGGCACCCGCGGCACTGCCTATGGTGATAGCCTTCAGCAGGGATCTGCGGTTCAGATCTGGCTTCTGGTCTTTCATCTTCGCTCCTGATAATTTTCACCCGCGCGGCGGGTGACACGACTCTCTTTTGTGCACTCCAGCCCTTTAACAACTCAAGCTGCACTCATGTACAAAAAAGGTAAAAATTCCGTTACGTATGAATAGAGTCCTTCTATAAGCGTGGGCAATATAAGGCTTTGCAACTGGATGGATTTTGATCTGGGACAGTTTGAATGTAAGCCCCATGGGAGCGGCTGTTCAAAGCGTTAACTGCTTCAAACTTTCAATAAAAGGAAAATAGCGAAAGTATCAGTGACGCGCGGATTTTGAAGTAAACAATGTTAAAAAACAGATCATAAAAAAACACCCCGGCAGGCCGGGGTGTTTGCAGTCTTTAATCAGGTCGGGGCTCAATTATCTCGATATTTGAGCGTACCGTTGGCCTTGATTTCGTCATACCAGACATTGTGATGCTGCATCGCCCAGTTCTCATCACAGTAACCGGACTTCATACACTCCATACCGCCCTCAGACAGTACGGTTGCCATCCAGATATGCACTATGGTGAAGGCGATAATGAGCGTGGCACTGATACCATGCACCAACAACGCCGCCATTGAGGCTTCACGGGGCAAATCCAGGTTGGGCAGCACCATCATGATGCCGGAAATGCTGATAAACAGACCGAAAATGGCCAGGGTCCAGAACCACATCTTCTCACCGGCGTTGGCAAAGCCCGAATCCGGGTGCTTACCCTTGAAGGGGCCGAAGTTGATGTAGCCACCCACCAGCATGAACCACTTGAGGTCATAGCTCTTGAACAGCTGATCCGGCATCCATTTCACCACCAGTACCGCCCAGGAGGCGATAAACAGTGGCCCGACCCAATCGTGGATCGTCTTGGAGCCATAGATCAGTGCCGCCCAAATATCGCCACTGACATAGGGTTGCAGCACATGCTTGCCCAACATGATGTTGAGTCCGGTGAAGATCAGGATAAGACAGCTGATCGCCACTACCCAGTGGATGATCAGGTCCGCCTTACTCCAACGGAACACCAACTTGCCGGAAAAACCGTGGTGCAGCTTGGATGGTCCATTCACCAGGTAAAAGAGCACGAACGCCCCAAACACGCCGACTACGGCAATCGCCATAATGGGTGTCAGGTACTGATTGCGCAGCTCCTTGCCCTGATTACCGGCCACGTTGATCAGCACGCCGGTTTCAACCCCCTTGGCTGTGGTATAGCCGGATTCACCGGATTTTACCGCGCGCCAAAGATCGGCCTCACTGGTTTGCGCCTGCGCCTGTTGCTGGCTCGACTGTTCATCGGCGGCCATGGCTGTGGAAGCAAACCCCAGCCCGGCAACCAATACCAGCAGAGCGAACAGACTGCGCAGTGATTTGATTAACATAGTCACTCCTCGTCAGGGTGGGCCTTAGCCCACCCCCGCTCTGTCTCAGTTGATCTCACCGGTCTTGGGATTGTAGCCCCAAATCACATTGGGGTTACCCCGGGCGGCCATCCGCTCACGATAGATGTTGGATACCACTTCCGCGTCACCGGCCAGCAGTGCCTTGGTGGAGCAAAGCTCGGCACACATAGGCAACTTACCTTCGGCGATACGGTTGGCACCGTACTTCTTACGCTCGGCTTCAGAGAAGTTTTCCTCTGGACCACCGGCACAGAAAGTACACTTATCCATCTTGCCGCGACTGCCGAAGGCGGTCTTTTTCGGGAATTGAGGCGCCCCGAAAGGACAGGCATAGAAGCAGTAGCCACAACCGATACAGGTATCTTTGTTGTGCAGCACTATGCCATCGTCAGTGCGGTAGAAGCAGTCTGCAGGACAAACGGCCATACAAGGCGCGTCGGTACAATGCATACAGGCAACTGAAATGGACGCTTCACCGGGCTGACCATCATTGATGGTCACCACCCGGCGACGCTGGATACCCCACTCGAGCGCGGAGTCGTTTTCATTTTTACAGGCTGTGACGCAACCGTTACACTCGATGCAGCGCTTGGTGTCACATAAGAATTTCATGACTGCCATAATGGCTTATCTCCTCATCAAGTACGGTTAGGCTTTGGTGATCTGGCACAGGCTGGATTTGGTTTCCTGCATCTGTGTCACCACATCATAGCCGTAAGTCAGAACCGTGTTGGCCGATTCACCCTGAACGTAAGGTACAGTACCTTCCGGATAGTTCTTCACCAGGCTCTCGCCTTCGAAGATACCGGCGAAGTGGTACGGCATGAAACATTCACCGTTGATCACCCTTGGCGTTACCATGGCCTTGACCTTGATCTTGGCGCCTTCGGGGCTGTGTACCCAAACATCGTCGCCATCGCGTAGACCGCGGTCGGCTGCATCGCCTGGGCTGATCTCGATAAACATCTCCTGCTGCAACTCGGCCAGCCAGGGGTTGGAACGGGTTTCTTCACCGCCGCCTTCATATTCCACCAGACGACCAGAGGTCAGTGCCAGCGGGAAGTCTTTGGCGAAGTCTTTGTCCTGAATTGACTTGTACAGGGTCGGCAGACGCGCCACCATACGGTCTTCGTAGGTGGGGTACTTGGCGACCAGGTCACGACGAGGCGTGTACAGAGGTTCACGGTGCAACGGAATGTCGTCCGGGAAGTTCCATACGATACAACGAGCCTTGGCGTTACCATAAGGGATACAGCCGTGAGCTATGGCCACACGCTGAATACCACCGGAAATATCGGTTTTCCAGTTTTTGCCTTCGGCGTGTTTCTTCTCTTCTTCGGTCAGGTCATCCCACCAACCCAGCTGCTTGAGCATCTTGTCGGTAAACTCAGGGTAACCATCCTGAATCTCACTGCCTTTGGAGAAGGAACCTTCGGCAAGTATGTTATTGCCATTGTGCTCAACACCGTAACGGGCACGGAAGTTACCACCGCCGTAGCGGACTTCACGGTCGGTACGATAGAGGATTTGGGTACCTGGATGTTTCATCTCAGGCGTGCCCCAACATGGCCATGGCAGACCATAAGTTTCACCCTTGGCTGGGCCGCCGGGTGCTTCGAGGGTATCAAAGTCGAAGGTACCCCAGTTTTCCTGGTGCATCTTCAGACGCTCAGGGCTCTGACCTGTGTAACCTATGGTCCACATACCGCGGTTGAACTCGCGGGTGACATCTTCAACCAGCGGCTCTTCACCGTTGACCTTGATGTGCTTACAGAACTCTTTCTCAACGCCCCATTTCTTGGCCAGCTTGTACATGATCACATGGTCAGGCAGCGACTCGAACAGCGGGTCAATGACCTGAGAACGCCACTGCAGTGAACGGTTGGAAGCTGACACAGAACCATAGGTTTCGAACTGAGTCGCTGCCGGCAGCAGGTAAACGCCATCTTTGCGCTGGTGCATAACACCGGCCATGGTTGGGAATGGGTCAACGACGACCACAGTGTCCATCTTGTTCAGTGCTTCACGCACCTCACGGCCACGGGTTTCGGTGTTGACAGACTGACCCCAGAAGAAGGCCAGACGGATATTGTCTTTCTGGGCAATCTTGTTCTTGTCTTCCAGCACACCGTCGTGCCAGCGGGAACAAGGGATACCGGCTGAAGTCTGTGGCTTCTGGCCCAGATACTCGCCTTGGTCGAAACGGCTGCTGACCCAGGCAGGATCCAGATCCCACACATTGCTCCAGTGCGCCCAGGCGCCGGAAGTCAGACCATAGTAACCAGGCAGGTTATCGAACAGCAGACCAAAGTCAGTGGCGCCCTGTACGTTGTCGTGACCACGGAAGATGTTGGTACCACCACCGGAAACACCCATGTTACCCAGAGCCAACTGCAGGATACAGTAAGCACGGGTATTGGCGTTACCTACGTGGTGCTGAGTACCACCCATACACCAAACGATAGTGCCGGGCTTGTGCTCGGCCATCATCTTGGCGACGCGACGCATCTGAGCTTCACCGACACCGGCAACATGCTCAACCTCGGCAGGGTTGTACTTCTTCACCTCTTCGCGGATACGTTCCATGCCGTACACACGCTGATCGATAAAGCTCTGATCTTCCCAGCCGTTTTCGAAGATATGCCACAGCAGACCGTAGATGAAAGGAATGTCGGTACCGGGACGGATATGCACGTACTCGTCAGACTTGGCTGCAGTACGGGTGAAACGTGGATCAACCACTATGACTTTGGCACCGCGCTCTTTACCTACCAGAATGTGTTGCATCGCCACAGGGTGAGCTTCACTGGGGTTGGAGCCGATAAACAGCATGCACTTGGCATTGTGCATATCGTTGAAGGAGTTGGTTTGCGCACCATAGCCCCAGGTGTTGGCCACACCGGCTACAGTGGTAGAGTGACAAATACGCGCCGAGTGGTCGACGTTGTTGGTGCCCCACATGGCTGCGAGTTTGCGGTACAGGTAAGACTGTTCGTTGGAGAACTTGGCACTACCCATGAAGTACACAGAGTCAGGGCCGGATTCTTCGCGGATCTTCAGCATCTTGTCGCCGACTTCATTGATAGCCTGCTCCCAGCTGAGACGCTTCCACTTACCGCCTTCGAGTTTCATTGGATACTTGAGACGTTTCTCACCATGGCCGTGCTCACGCAGTGACGCGCCCTTGGCACAGTGACCACCACGGTTGAATGGATGGTCCACGGCAGGCTCCTGCCCGGTCCAAACACCGTTTTGCACTTCGGCGTAGATACCACAACCTACTGAGCAGTGAGAGCAGATAGTACGCTTCACTTCAGTGGGTGCATCGTGAGGAACATCTTTGGCCTCGGCTTTACGCATCATTCCTGCGCCCAGCATAGATGCTGCGGCAATCCCACCGGTAGCCAAACCGGCAGACTTAAGGAACTGACGACGATTCAGACCCAGAGCGGGCTTTTCAGCCACCGCGACCTGGTCTGTTTTGCGGGTTAATCGCATCACACACTCTCCTTATCGTTATTTGTTACGCAGTGAGGCGTAATAATTGCGCACATGGTCAGTCTCACGGTAGCCCTCACCCTTTGGCACTTCTGGTGCTTCAGGCTTGGCCGCCAAGGCTTGACCACTGACAGTCGCAACCGCGCCTGCCGCACTGCCGATCGCCAATGCCTTGAGCAGTTGACGACGACCCATGTCGGAAGCTTGCTTCTTCATAGTGTCTCCTCGTGTTGAAGGTAGACGGGGGAAACTCCCCCGCATGCTTTAGCCCGTGTTGCCACGGGCAAATTCTCAGGCCAACTCGCTGGCCTTGGGCTGGATCTGTACCGCCGGGGTTTCCACCACGGGCGTGCTCAGCACCAGCTGTTCAAACTCATTGATTTCGGTTTCAAAGAAGGCCCGGCCGAGTTGTGCCACCACGGCGTAAAACGCGGCGGAGGGACAACGGGACAAGGTATCGAAGAAACGTATGATCCAGCTGCCGATATGGCGGCGGTAGAAGGCCAGTTGCTGATGGGCCGGAGCTTCCAGCAGCAATACGCTCATCACCTCGCACAGGGCGGCAACATGATCTTCCGGCTCCTTGACGTTTTCTTCGCGCTCGAAGCCCAGCTGCATCAGATCCTGACGCAGCAAAGCCAAGGGCTTGTCCATCAGCGAACCTGTCATAAACCAGCTGCCATAGGGCAGGATTTCCCCCGAGCCCACGCCGAGGAAGATGTTGAAATACTCATCTTCCAACTGATTACTGTCGAACTGGACGGCCGCCAACTTGAGCGCCAACCAGGCCTTGGTCATATCACTGTCGTCATTGGCGTCGACTTCGAGGTCGCCAAGAAAACTCAGCAATTCCGGGCTGGGGTGGCGTCTCAGCAGCGCCGCCAGCAGCTGATAGATATCTGCTCTAAGCTGATCGTTTTCTGATACTTCTCTTACTGTTTCGGTCATAGCGGATCTCTTATCTCAGTTGCTTTTCCGGATCCTGGAGTATGTCTTCAAACATATCCTTAACCCGGCAATCACCACACATCTTCAAACGCTCAATGTTGGCGCTGAAGGCGCTGTGGTTTCCGACCATATCCAGCATCCGGTGCACCATAGACTGGGTCGCGAACGGCGCTCCACAACGAATACATTCGAACGGAGCTTCTTCTTTCAGGATCCGGCGCTGCTGCCGTGCAGCCTTATCCAGATTGACCTGAGGAGTCAGGCTGATCACCTTCTCCGGACAGGCGGCCTCACACAGACCACACTGCACACAATCCTGCTCGACAAAATACAGTGCCGGAGTGTCGCCACCGTCGGTCAGCGCCTGGGTAGGACAGGTCGCGACACAAGACATACACAGGGTGCACTTGTCGGCATTGATATTCACCAAGCCATAAGGAACATTGCCCATGGCCAGTTGGGTATCAACATTAGCAGCCTGCTCATTGAGGTGATCGATAGCGGCATACAGCTGGGTGCGCTTGTTACCCTCAGTGATCGCCGCAGGCACTATCACAGGCCAGTCCAGACTTACATCCAGTATAGGCCAGAGATTGGCAAGCTCGGCTTCGTCGATAACCCGAATCCTTTGTGGCTGCCCCATCTCATCCAAAATGGCATTGGCCAATCCCAGTTCACCCTTGAGCATCTGAGCCAGAGTCGGTGCTGTGGCACTGGTGTTGAGGATCAACACCTGGCGCGCACCCCAGGCCAAAGAAGCCATCCAGTGATCCATGCTGGCAACCGTGACTTCTTCAAGTGCTACCGGCAGAACCTCGCCCGGCAACTCTTCGTTGATCAGGGCGCCGCCCTGTCCCATGTCATGGAACAGCACCACAGGCGCGGTTTGGGCCTGCTCGCGGAAGCGGGAAATCAACTTGTTCAGGTATGAATGCAGCGCCTGAGGGGTTGGCTGGTCATAGGCAATGGCCCCGGTTGGACAGGCATTGGTACAGCTGCCGGCGCCGTGGCACAGATAGGGGTCTATCTCAATCTGCTTGGCCACGCTCTTGATAGCATCGGCCGGACAGAAGTTGAGGCAGCGGTTACAACCATTATTGCCGTTGCGATTATGGGCACAGAGATCGGCGTTGACCTTGACATAGCGCGGCTTGTCAAACTGGCCGATCATCTGGGGCAACTCTTGCAAGGCTTCGGCCAGTTTTTGCGGGTCCTGACCCACATAAAAATAGCCGGGTGGCAGCATTTCCAGCTGAATTTGCGGCTCGCGGCTCAGGTCAAGGATCAGATCAAAATGCGGCTTGCGCAGTGCAACCACACTGAGCTCGGCGGCGCCATTGTCATGTTCGACACTCACCTGGAATTGACCGAGGAAGCCTTTGATACCAATCAGCTTGTTGTAGTAGCTCTCGACATCTTCGGCGGCAGCCATTACGGCTTCGAGATGGGCCTCTTCCTGGCTGGTGATCGGCTCGTTGGCCAAGATCACTCTACCGGCCATGGCAGACAGTTTGTCTGCCGCCAGCCGAGCCAGATCCTCGGGGCCTATTACCAGGACATTCCCCTCTGTGGTGTAACTTACGGTCGGCGGGATCAGGTTTTGCAGAATCTGAGTCTGCTGGCTGACCTCACGACGCACCTGCCGCAGCGCTTGCTGGGCGGGATTATTGCTCACACTATTGTTCACTTTGCGTTCCTGAACAGTTTATGGCGGTGGCCGTATTCTTTATCTTGCTGCTTTTATTATTGATTTACAGCTTGCTATAGCCTGAACACAGCAATTCACATACCAAAATTATGGGCATTAAAGGCTGTTAAACTGACGTCAAACAACCGGCTTATGAGTTTCGGCCACTGCATCTGTGGCATTTTGGGCCTCTGCAGTCACATCCCCGTCCAAATTGTCCGTTGGCGACTGTGGCGCAGATTGTTCGGCCAACTGTGGCGTGTCGGCCTCGGCATCCCCTAGGGAAGCATCGGTTTCGGCCAGGGCTTCCTCAGCCTCTTCCGGCTCCTCTTTTTCCAGTACGTGACGGAAAACTTTCTTGGCCAATTCAGCCGAAGCTTCAGCGGTTAGCTTGGGTTGATTGCTGTAATCGAGTGCGTACTCGAGTAAGCCGTCGATTTCATTGAAGTGAGGTTGTTTCCAAAGGGTACGCAGTGCGGCGGTCTTGACTGCCGGGTCGACATTCTTGGCCATAAAGCTGGCGAAACTACCGCCAACCTCGATACCGCTGGGGTCGGGCAAGTCTTCGGCAGTCAACAGTTTTTCTTCCTGCAACTCAGTCTCAGGCTGAGTTTCGAGCACAGCCTGAGTTTCCGGCTCTGCCTCTGCAACAACTTCCGCTTCTTGCAGCGGTTCATCGATAGGGGTTTCACCGTCCAGAACTTGCTGCTTACGCAGTGCCCAGCGGCTGAGGAATCCACTCTTTTCGGCCATCAGTGCCTCCGAATGTTGTCTTCGGCCAATTCCTTGCGGCGGTTAACATGTTTACGTCTGTGGGCGGTGATTTCCACTTCACCGTGGCGGGTAATGAAGGCTTCAATCCAGCAGGCAATCGCCTCCGGCATCGGCATGTTCAGTACCGGGGTATCCCCTTCGAGACAACCGGCTGCGACATTTTGGTCGGCGGAGATGGCGGCTGGGATCCAGTTGCCCTCGACATCTTCGTCGCAAACTATGTAAAGCATGGGATTGTCCATATCCAGATTAAGGCGGTAACTGGCACGCTCATCACGAAACAACTCCAGCAGGACCAGCTTGGCTCCCGGAGGCGCCTCATGGGTGGCGGGCACGATTTGGTCCAGCTCCCAGCTGATGGATGTCCAACGACCGACCTGTTTCTCCACTTTTTTCAGTGAAACGTACATGGGCCATACGCTTTCGGAATGTTGCATACTGACTCTCCCTCCCGATGGGATTATTTTCGGGCATAAGTAAGATCCCCAAGACTTTGCAATTTTAGTGCCAGTTGCCATTTGAGAAATAAGTTTGAACTTGATCATCTATTTAAGGCTAAAAATAGGACATTTTGTCCAATATGCAATCTGGTTTGGGACATTCATGACCTGAGTGCCGCCGGCGCTTGCTGCGGATCACGCATTTTGCAGCCTGAATCCTGTGACGGTATAAATATTGCTATGCTGTGGCCCATGCTCTCTGTGAAGGTTCGATAATGACCAGTGCCAAACCCCAATTGATCAAGACCAATACCCAGGTGCCTTTGACCATTGCCGTGACTGCGGTCGATGAAAATGGCCAACTGCAGGAGAAGTATGTTGCCTGTGAAAGACCACTGACGGTTTACCTCAACTGGCGACCGATAGTCACCCTGATGACCTTGGGTGCAAGAGCCGAGGCCCTGGCACTGGGTTACCTGAAGAATCAAGGCTTTATCAATGATGTATCGCAACTGGAATCTGTGATTGTCGACTGGGACGTGGCTTCCGCTGCCGTGATCACCCGTGAGCAGACTGAGAATCTGGACGCCAAGCTGGCCGACAAGACAGTTACCACAGGCTGTGGCCAGGGCACTGTCTTCGGCGGCTTTATGGAAGGATTGGACGACATAGTCCTGCCGCAACCGAAACTGAAGCAGAGCATGCTCTACTCCCTGTTGAAAAACATCAGTGAATACAACCAAACCTACAAGAATGCCGGCGCAGTTCACGGCTGTGGCCTGTGTGAAGCGGATAAGATAAAGTCCTTTGTCGAAGATGTTGGCCGCCACAATGCGGTGGATACCCTGGCCGGTGAGATGTGGCTGGAGCAGGACAGAGGCGACAACAAGATTTTTTACACCACGGGGCGGCTCACATCCGAGATGGTTATCAAGGTCGCCAAGATGGGGATCCCTGTGCTCTTGTCCCGCAGTGGTGTCACCCAAATGGGCCTGGAACTGGCACAAAAGCTGGGGATCACCATGGTCGCCCGCGCCAAGGGACGCCATTTCCTGGTGTACAATGGTGCCGACAATATCGAGTTTGATGCCAGCAATCCACGCTGATACCCAAGATACCAAGGAGATGTGATGACGGAGCCCAGCGAACTTGTCTATATGAGCGCCAAGCAGGTGGCCGAGTATCTGGACCTCAACGAAAAGAAGGTCTATGCCATGGCCAACGAGCGTATGCTGCCGGCGACCAAAATCACAGGTAAATGGCTGTTTCCAAAAATATTAATCGACCGTTGGATCATGGACTCCTGCCACAGTGGCATGTTAACCGACCGACTGTTGATCACCGGCAGTGATGACCCCTTGCTGTCGATGCAGGTGGCCAGATTGATGGCCCAGGTAGGCAGTCGAGAACTGATCAGCTACAGTGCCACAGGTTCCCGCCTGGGGCTGGAGCTCTTGTCCAAGGGCTACGCCGATGTCTGTACCTTGCATTGGGGCAGTTTAGAGGAGCGCAATATCCGTCATACGGCGTTGCTGAAGGGGTATCCCAACCACCAGCAATGGATCATGGTTCACGGCTATAACCGCCAGCAGGGGCTAATTGTGCGGCCGGATATGCACCACAGGTGTCAGGAAGAAAGCAAGGTACTGCAACTCTCCTGGCGTTGGGTTACCCGCCAAGGCGGCGCCGGCAGCCAGCAACATCTGGAACATTGGCTGTTGAAACAGGGCGCCAAGCTTGAGCAGCTCAACTCAGTACTCACCGCCTTCAGTGAGCGGGAGTTGGCCGGTTATATTGCCCGAGGCGATGCCGATATAGGTTTCGGCTGTCAGGCTGTCGCCATGGAAAGCGGCCTGAGCTTTGTGCCCTTGGTGACTGAGTCTTTCGACTTCGTCATGCCACAGGGGATCTACTTCCGCCGCCAGTTGCAGCAGCTGTTCAAGATGCTCGGCGGCAGCCACACCCGGCAGATGGCCGCCCTGCTCGGCGGCTATGACCTCACCGACTGTGGTCAGTTGCTTTGGAGTCCGGAGTAACTCGGATTTTCAATCCACTTTGAGGCCTGCCAGCGGCGGGCCTCAAGCCTTGAACTTCCACCATTGGCGTCTGGCGGCGGCATCAAAGAAACTC
Organism: Shewanella algae; assembly: GCF_009183365.2. NCBI lineage: Bacteria > Pseudomonadati > Pseudomonadota > Gammaproteobacteria > Alteromonadales > Shewanellaceae > Shewanella > Shewanella algae. Next base: position 159,701 of record NZ_CP068230.1, on the reverse strand, counting down.
CAGGCCAATACCCGGGTCTGCTTATTGCCCTGCTGCATCTCCAGTATCTTGACTTCTTTGGTGCCAAGTTGCTTTAACGCCTGCTGACAAGGTTTGAGGTTGTCACCCTTGGACACCAGCGAAGAAAACCACAGCACTTGTCCGCCATAGTCGCGGCTTTCGTGAATCATCCGCAGCAGGAACCCCAGCTCACCACCATCGCACCAAAGCTCGGCCTGACAACCGCCGAAGTTCAGCTTGTGCTCCTGACGCTGATGTTGTTCACCGCGACTTGCCGCCAAATTGCGCTGTTTGCGTTCACTGCCGCTAAGGGCATCGGCAGCCGAGCCATGAAACGGCGGGTTACAGAGGCTGAAATCAAAACACTCTCCCGCCTGCAAAAGACCATGAAATATCTGTTCCGGTTCGGGCTGTAGCCGCAGTTCAATGGCGCTGACCAACTTGGGGTTGTGCTGTAAAACGCCGGCGACATTATCCAGCGCCACGGGGTTGATATCGGCCCCGACAAACTGCCAGCCATAGACACTTGAGCCAAGCAAGGGGTAGACGCCGTTGGCTCCCGTGCCTATATCCAGGCCGCGAATACGCCGGCCTTGGGGAATTTTACCGCCTTCGGCCAGCAGGTCGGCGATATGATGCAGATAGTCCACCCGCCCGGGGATGGGCGGGCACAGATAGCCCTCGGGCAACTGCCAACCCTGGATATGATAATGGTGCTGCAACAAGGCGGCATTGAGGGCCAAGACAGCTTCCGGCTCGGCAAAGGGAATCGAAACCTGGCCATAGTCTGTGGTGATAAGGTGAGGCGCAAGCGCAGGATAACTGGCGGCCAGGGCGGTAAAATCATAGCCCTGGCGGTGCAGGTTGCGCGGATGGAGGCCCTTGTCCTTGGCTTTTCCGCCCGTTTTAACCGAGGTTTTGCCGGCCGTCGTCTCTTGGGTCTTTTTCTTTACTCTTGTCCTAACCTTTATCTCGGCCCTGGCCTTGCCTTTCGAGGCGTTGAGCCGATGCTTTTTTACCTCAGTCATACAGGTATTTGGTAAACAGCAGATTCACCACCAGCGCCCGACCGGTTTCCTGCTCCAGCAAACGATTGACTGTGTCGTAACACTCACGGCGGATCTCTTCTCTGCCGGTAAGCGACTTGACCCTGTCCTCGGGTTGGTTACCGAGAATCTCCACTATCGCGGCCCGCAGCAGGGGATCATGGTGTTGCAAGGCCACCAGGTCCTGGGGATCTTTCACCATCAGCTCAACACTGATGCGCACAAACCCCAACTTCTTGCGGTTGGAGATATAGTTGGTCACTATTTCAGGCTCGAAGCCATAGTAAGCATAAGTATCTTCGGCGGGCTTTTCATCGGCCGCCATCACAGGCTGCAACATGCCTGCCAGCATAAAAAACAACAGTGTCAAAACGCGTTTCATATTGAGTATCAAGCTCCCGTGACTTGTGCCGACGCCCCTTGCGATCTATCTGCCTGTGGGCAAGCGTGATAGACTCCCGGGTTGTAATATTGTACCGGGTATCCGATGAGTGTGACCAGTTTAAGCTTTCCTTATGGTGAATCAATTCAGTGGTTTTCGCCAGAGCAATCACAGCAACTTCCCGCAGCGCCATTGCACGATTGGCTGCTGGCGACCGGCAGTCTCACCAAGAGACTCAAGAGTTGCTGCAACCACTTTGAGGTCAAACTGCTCGGCGAAGCCATGCTGCCCTCATCCACTCGGGAGTGGCAGGGTAAGGAACATAAAGCCATCTGGATCAGGGAAGTATTGCTCTGCCTGGACGGTACTCCCTGGGTCTTTGGCCGCACCCTGATCCCGGCAAAGCTGCTGGAGCAACAGCAGAGACTGGGCAAGTTGGGCACCCGCCCCCTGGGAGAGTTGTTGTTCGGCGATATCGGCTTTGAACCCGGCGCCATAGAGGTCGCCAGTTTCGACAGCCAATCCAGGATTGCCTCCCTCGCCGACTCACTGTCACAACCCACCACTGAGGCAATATGGGGCAGAAGACGTTATTTTCACTTCCATGAGCAACAGCTGATTGTCGGTGAAATTTTCCTGCCGGCGGCGGTTGCCGCCATTAACCAAGGGCCACTAACCCCCTAATCAAACAAAGCCTTTGCTGAACTCCCCAAAACATAAGGGACGCCAAGGCGTCCCTTATTCTGTCAACGCCTGCGCCGCCAGGCGATCAGTGCCAGCCCCAATAGGCTCAGGCCACCGAGACTGCCACCACCGCCGGAACTGCTTTGTGTCGTATTAGGCACAACCGGGTTGGAGACCACCAAGGTACGACTATTACTGCTCTGATTATTCTGTGAGTCAGTCACAACCAAGCGCACACTGTAGCTGCCCGCCGCACTGTAGGTATGCGAGGGAGAAGCGAGAGTGCTGCTCTGGCCATCACCAAAGTCCCACTGATAACTGAGTTCTCCGCTACCACCGCGGCTGAGGTTATTGAACTGCACGGTTAAACCTGTACCACTGATATCGAACAGCGCCGACAGAGGAATGCTGACCGTCAGTTGCAAGCTGGTCACGGTCTGCCGGTTATTGGCGTCTGTCACCGTCAGTGTGACTGTGTAGGTGCCGGACTCACTGTAGCTGTATTGAGGCGTCGCTTGGGTACTGCCAACGCCGCCGACACCAAAGTCCCACTGATAAGTGTAAGGTGCAGTACCGCCACTGAGATTGGCGCTGAAACTGACATCGCCACCTTCCTGCTGGGCCGAAATGCTGGCGCTGAGTTCTGTGCCGTTGCTGTCGCCGCGTTTACTCACCAACAGCTGCGCCTGACTGCTGTCTTGCTCCTGGGTCAGCAGCTGCACCATAAGACCCAGCTTGGGCAGCACCAGGCCAGCCTGAGGCTTGAGTGGTGCACTATAGTCATCACTGTCATCAAACAGACTATTGTTGCCAAGATGGGTATCACCGAAGAAAGCCGACTGTGGATAGAGACTGAAGCTGGCATCACGGACCTGCACCTCAGAGTCCCGGTTACCTATCAGGTTTTGATCCGCATCTACCACCCCAATGAGGCCGTATCCAGGATGCTCGGCCACCTTGTTATCGCTGTAGGCCAAGTTTTCGTACCAAACCAAGAGCCCCGGCTCATAGCTATCCTGCTGCAGTCCGGCATCAACGCCCTGATAGTTGCGCAGTTGCAGCAGATAACGCCGCGGCGCGCCTGGGCGAGTATCGTCGGTGCGAACAAAACCGGAAAGCACCACAGTCTCCAGAGCCGTCTCGGCATCATCGCTATAGACCAGATTGCCGTCACTCTCGAGACGTATATCGTCGACAGCAAAGCCATAGCCACCGACCGCCTCATCGGTACGATACACCAGGCTTATCTGCTTGCTCATACCGGCATAGGCGCTGAGATCAAAGCTTATCTCTTGCCAGCCCTGTTCCCCCTCACCACCGGACAAGGCCGCCGAGTCACCACTGATAATATTGGCGGCATTGTTGATGCTGTTGCTGCTCTTGGTATGGCTTCCCGCCAATGGCACCCCATCCACCAGCAGCTGCACATAGTCGTAGTCCTGCTCTATTTGCCAATGGGCCTTCATCTTCAGGGTCAAACTGGTACTCATGGGTAGTTGCAACTCGAACGACAATGCATTGTTGAGCTGATCGCCCTGATTCGAATAGTACTGGTATTGCCCCTGATAGGCAGGGGTGAAGGCGATGGAATCGGACGGCAGCTTGATGGCCAACTGGTTTACGCCACTGCTATTGGCATGCTCCAGCGTCACTTGAGTACCGTTGCTATCCAGCGCCTGATAATCCAGGGATTGTTCGTTGACCCAGCGGCCCTTGTATCTGTCCTGCAGGAATGAGCGGGCATAGGGGCTGAAACCACTTGGCTGCGAGCCTCTCGGAGAACCTGCCCAGCTGCCGCCGGACATCAGAGACCAGAGGCCCACAGGCGAGCCATCGCTGGCTTCGGTACTGGTGTCATACTCATCCGGTAAACCGAGGTCGTGACCAAACTCATGGGTACAGACACCGGTTCCGGCATCCAGCGGCTGAATGGTGTAACCGAACAGACGCATATTGCTGCCCGGGATAGCCTGACCATATTGACCTGGCGCCGAGGGAACAAAGAATCTGTGTGACCAGATGGCATCATCACCGAGCACGCCGCCACCGGCCTCTTCACCTATGCTGGAATGGAAGATCATCACATGATCCAAAATCCCATCGGGTTCATCCAGGTTGCCGTCGCCGTCAATATCATAAGGATCTTCAATATCATACTGCGCCAGCTCATCGGCGCTCATGGTAGCAACTGCAGCCGCGACCGCCTCTTCCACCAATTCGGTGGCAGCCTTGTCGTCATTGTTATTATTCGGGTCGTTGGCACCATAGTAGGCGGCATTCTGGCTGGCTCTGAACCAACCTTTCACATCACCGTTGAAGAAAAAGCTCTGGCCGGAAACCGCTTGATAGTACTGATAGGCTGAGGGCAGTGTTTGCCCCTGGGGCCCAGGGAAACCTGCATCGGAAAACAACAGACCACGGTAATGGGCTACCGAGTAGTTGGCGTAATACATCTCGGTATCGCCTGGACTCAGGCGATTGTTGTTATAGGGCAAGTCGGGAAAATCCACCAGCACGGCCAACACCTTGACCCGCTTGGTTACATCGGTATCGGCCACCCGCGACTGTGCCCGCATTAACTTGCTTTGACGCAGGCTATTACTTCGTGCCTGTTGCAGCAGTTGCTGTTCTCTGGCCTTGAGCACTTGTGCGGCCTTGCTGCCTGCACCAGTAGATTTGGCCGTATAGGCCGCCAGCGCCTGCTGCCGTTCCTCTTCAGAGGCCTCGGCATCAAGTTCACCGCGTTTCACCAGCCAATAGAGGATCTGCTCTTTATTGATCACTCCGGGATCCGCCGGAGCCGTAGCGGCTAAAACATTCGTTGCCCCAAATAGACAAGATGCCCCCAAGGCCAGGGCCAGTAACGACTTCAAACTCATGACTTGGGCTCCTTAATACACTTTTCAAACTTCTGATTGCGCTGCTGGATATACTCAGAGAGCTTGGCTTCGGCCTCTTGCTCACTCATTTGCGGAGTGATGATGTTGCGCTCTATCAGACTGGCTTTAATTTTAGCCCGATTTACTACAGGTGCCCCACTGCCACAGGGCAACAAAGGTTTAACCTCTCGGTTTCCTTCCTGAACGACATCGGTTCCCGTGCCGTCCCCGGCCTGACAGGCACCCAGAAACAAACAGATAGCAAGAGTTGATGGCAGTCGCACCGGTCGCACCTTATCGTTAACAGAGATAGTACAGAAGATTAACAGCAGCACATGAGATTGCACAGCAGAAAGTCGCGACCAATTCGCCTCATTCAGGGATTATTCAGCCTCAGACAACAAACCTTCGCTATAAAGCAACAACAAGACCGAAGCTGACCAGCTGAAGTTGGTGCAATGCAGTCCTTCACCACTGAGCGGATGGTAATTTTCCCGTATCGGCAGATCCCGGCTATCGGCGGCAGTGGCCGCCAGCAAACGCCGCGACATTGCACTTGCCTGTTGCCGGTAACCGTAATGCTGCAACCCCTTGATGGCAAAGAAGGCCTGATCCAGCCATACCGGCCCGCGCCAATATCTGTCGGGGGCAAACTCTGGGCTGTCGCGGCTCACGGTCGGAAACGGCACCTGGGTGCCGAAGCTTTCTGGCCTAAGTTGCCGCTTTACCAGCGCTTCGGCCTGCTCAGGCGAAGCGACACTGGCCCACAGCGGGATCCAACCTTCAGTGCCCTTATTGTCGCTGAGCAATCGCCGCTTGCCCTCGGCATCGAAGCGTACATCATAGAAGAAACCGCTGGCAGGGTCGTAAAACGTCTGCCGAATCGCTTGTCCCAGTCGCTGGGCCTGTTGCCGCAGTTGCATTGCTTCGGCTTCCCGCCCCAACAGACTGGCCATTTGCGCCAGATACTGCTTATCGGCATAGAGAAATGCATTGAGATCGACACTCTCCTGATTGAGTGAGTAGCCGAGCAAACGCCCCTTGGCGTCGCGATTTTCCAGTACTTTCAAGCTGTTATCGGCATCGAATCTGGGCGCATTGTCCATCCCGGACTCCCAGGCTGCCGCCTGAATGATGGCATCACGATTAAGCGCCCCGGGCTCACCGTGCAGCGGATGCAAATTGGCGCCATATTCCGCCAGGCCATTGCCGTCATGATCCCGGTTGCGATACCACCAGGCATGCAGGGCCATCAGTCTTGGGTAAAGCTCGGCGACAAATGCCTTGTCACCGTCCTGAAGGTAGATCTCCCATACGGCCCAGGCCGCTAACGGCGGTTTGCCATTCCGCTCATTCCAGTTGCCGCCGTCACCGCCGCGGGCCGCATCTTGGTTGTAAAACACCGCATCCGGCATGCTGCCGGCATCCTGGGGCCTGACGGGATCCTGCTCATCAAATTGATAGTCAAACATCGCCCGCACATTGGACTTGGCAAGCCAGGGCTCGACTCGCGCCAAGGCCACCGCCTGTTTCCAGCTATCCCAGGCCCAGAGACCATTGAACCATTGGTAGGTGACCGAAGGCGTTACCCCGTGGTGACGCAGGGCCCCGGCCGGGCTGCGCCAGTTATGTGTTAGGGTGCTGATGGCCCTGGCAGCCATGCGCTTTTGTCCCAAGTCGCCATCGGCTAACTTGGCCAGACGCCAACCCCAGCGACTATGGTTGCGCTCGGCGCTCTGCAACAACTTAGGCCACTGCAGCGGCTTTGCCTCAGCTGCGGTGTGAAAATATTGCTGGGCACTGAGAAAACTGCGTCGCTCAGAGGGGGCCAGGTTCAGCACTTCAGAACTGGCTCGGTACCCCCGAGCCCCCCGCTCTTCCAGGAAGGTGGGTTCACGGAAGCTTATGCGGAATTTGGCATCATCGAGCAGCAGCGACCAGGTTTTTCTCAGTGGCCGAAACTGCCACTCCAGTTGATTGGTCGCAAATTGTCTGCCGGCAATCCAGGGCTTGCCTACCGCCTTGTCGAAGGGCTCTCCCTGCCACTGCAATTGCCACTGACCGGCTTGGGAGCCGGTATTTTCCAGCACAGTCTCAATCAGTGAGCTGCGCTCATCGGCAAAATAGAGCCTGGTGCTGAGGCTGAGATCTTTCCAGCGATATTCCTGATACAGGCCATCCGGGCGACTGAACAGGCGTCTCTCCGCTTCGGCAAAATTCTTCGCCTGCCCTGTGCTCAACTCCAATACACTGAGGTGCTGCAAGCTGGGCGCCAGATGTAGGCTGTATTCCTGGGCGATGATCAAGGGGCCGGTGAAGCTGCCATAAAATGCAGGATCATCAGGCAGATGGTATCCATGCCAGGCGCCCATATCCATGTAGACAGCGGGGATCTTCAGATTCCCGGCGACATCCCGCTCCTGTGCTTGTTGCGGCGTGCCTTGATAGGGCAAGAGATTGTCATAATCTCCGGCGGCCAGACTCAAAGCACAGATCAGGGCACAACTAAGCACTTCTACCTCGACTCAACAAAACGGTTAACAACTCAGGGATTCAAATATCGGGAGACGCCATCGAGGAACATCTGCACCGAAATCATCACCAGCACCATACCCATCAAGCGCTCGACCGCCGTGAGCCCCTTGTCACCCAACACCCGGGTAAATAGCTTATAGAACATCAGGATAACCACACTGGCGCCCCAAGCCGCTACCAAGGCTATGGTCCAGTCCGTCATACGGCTGCTATCCGTATGGGCCAGCAGTATCAGCGCCGCCAGAATCGAAGGGCCCGCCATCAAGGGAATCGCCATCGGCACAATGAAAGGCTCTTCACCGGCGGCCAGGCCCACCACCCCACCGGGTTGGGGGAAGATCATCCTGATGGCTATCAGGAACAGGATAATGCCACCGGCAATACTGACCGATTCTGACTTGAGATTGAGGAAATTCAGGATGGCTTCACCGGCGTAAAGAAACAACAGCATGATCAACAAGGCAAAAATCAGCTCTCTGATCAGCACTCGGCGGCGTTTCTTGGGCTCTATATGACGCAATATAGAGGCAAAGATAGGCAAGTTGCCCAAGGGATCCATAATGAGAAACAGCATTACGGCAGCCGACAGAGTATCCATAAATATCCATTCACCAACAAAACAACATAGAGTCGACTATTGTATAACTTTTTGGTCACCGGCAGTGGACTTTTATCCTTGGTCTCGGGTGGAAAATCCTTCAAGGTAAATTCCAGGTAACGGCACTGCTCATTTGCGCAGCTGCTGGTATACTATGGCGTTCTCTAAACTTCAGCCGTGAAATTCATGCTCTATCTCGTCGCCAGTTGTATCGCCCTGCTCCTGGGTCCACTGTTTTATCGCTACTTCTCTTCAGGAAGCGGTTTGCAGAAGGGTCTGGACGGCTTTATTTTTGTTTCCCTCGGCGGCCTGGTACTGATCCATATCCTGCCGGAACTGCTGGAACACGGCGGCATACTGGCGATCATCTTCGTGATCCTCGGCCTTTGGGGCCCGAGTGCCAGCGAGAAGTTGTTTCATCGCTATTCAGAGATCACCCATAACCTGACCCTCACGCTGGGGATCGGCGGCTTGTTGCTGCACACCATCACAGATGGTGGCGCCATGGTGCTGGCGCAACAGGAAGGCAACTCCAGCCTGTTGGCACTTGGGGTAATCATGCACAGGCTGCCAGTGGGCCTGGCGATTTGGTGGTTACTCAAACCCCAGGTCGGCACTCGTTGGGCCAGCCTGGTTTTGTTGGCCATGATGGCGCTGACTTCTGTGGGCTACTTCGCCGGTGAGCAGCTGCTCAGCCATCTGAGCCTGGATAATACCGTTTACCTGCAAGCCTTTGTCACAGGTTCTATTTTGCATGTGGTGCTGCATCAGCCCCATGGCCATGGGCAGCAAACCCCTAGCAGCAAATATGAATACCATGCCGGCATAGGCAGCCTGCTGGGGATAGGCCTGCTGGCATTGCTGCTGATGATGGATTCCGGCGGCCACCAACACGCTCATCATGACCACAGCACAGATCAACTGCTGCACTGGCTGTTGTTACTGGCCCCGGTATTGCTGGCAGCCTATGCCCTGGCCAGCATACGTTTTGCCGCGGGGCTGTCTCCCACTCAAGCCTCGCTACCGGGGCGCTGGCTGCAGCGTCTCGCCGGCCCTGAAGCCTTGTTGCTGACCTTGGTACTGCTGGGCTGGCAGTTTGCCCTGCTGCAAGCACTCGCTCTTGTCGCGTTGGGACTGTTTTTGAGCCGTGCCCACGTCGAATTGACCGATCCCCACGCCAAGGTGCCGCAGTCGGCCTGGCATTTCGGTTTCACCCATCTGGTGGATAGAAGCGCGCCCTGGATCTTGCTCAGTCTGATCCTCGCCAATCTGATAGGCCATCCGTCAGTGCCGCTGTCGCATCCGGTGGCGCAAGTGCTGGTGCTGGCCTTGCTGTTTCTGCCGCTGCGTTTCTGTAATCTGGGCGCCGCCGTGTTGGCTATGTCGCTGGCCTACAGCGGCTGGAGCCCCTTGGCGGTAGCCTTGACCCTGATAGCCGCACCTGTGCTTAACCTGTCACAACTCAAGTTGATGAGCTGGAGCCAACGGCTCGGTATGTTGTTGCTGTTACTCATTTTGCTTAGCGGCATTGCCTGGTGGCAACCACAGTGGCGTGAGCTGGGCGATCTGCCGAAAGAGATAAGCTACCCGGCGCTGACGCTGCTGTGTCTGCTCTACTCCAGCAGCTTGCTGCGTCAGGGGCCACGCAAGTTTTTGCGGGGAATGTGGCTGGCCAAAGGCCACAGCCATGACCATGGCTCGGGACAACACAATGACTCAGGCCATAACCATGGTTCACATAGCCACGGTTCGAGCAGCCATGACTCACACGGCCATGCTCACCATAATGGCCATGAGCATCAAGACAAAGGCTCTCACTGATTTAACCCTGTCAATTGGCGCTTTTGTTGGCTAACTTGTGGGATAAGCCCGCATTTAGACTAGGCATAAGGACAGCCCATGTGCATTCTGTTTCTGGCGCTGGATCAGCACCCGGATTATCCGCTGATCCTCTGCGCCAACCGCGATGAGTTTCATCACAGGCCCACGGCCCCGGCACACTTTTGGCCACCACAGCAGCAACTGCTGGCGGGTAAGGATCTGCAGGCAGGGGGTACCTGGCTTGGCTGTAATCGCCTGGGAATGATGGCCGGCCTCACCAATATCCGTCAGCCGATCACTCAGCCGGATGGTATGCGCAGCCGCGGGGAGTTGGTACTCAAGGCGCTCGATAGTCAAACGCCAATAGAGCCGCAATGGCTCAGCGAGCACAGCGACAACTATAATCCTTTCAATCTGGTTTTCGGCCAGGGCAAGCACTTTTGGTGTTATCACAGCCTGGATAAGTCATTGCGCCGCTTGAACAGGGGCTTTCACGCCATCAGCAATGGTGCCTTGGATGATATCTGGCCCAAGATGGCCCGCGGCGAGCAGGCATTGGAGCGATTGATAAGCCAATCGGCCAAGCCGGATATAGATAAGCTGCTGGCAATAATGCGTGATGAGACCCCGGCGCCGGACACCAGCCTGCCAAACACAGGTGTCAGCCTGGAATGGGAGCGGCGCCTGTCGTCCATCTATATTCGCCATCCGGAATACGGCACCCGGGCCACCAGCCTGATATTCCTCTCCCGCGAGGGTCAGCTGAACTTTTACGAAGCCAGGTATGATGGCAAAGGGCGGCAATTGGGGTTGGAGCAGTTCAGTTTTGTGCTGACAAACGCGGAGCCACTATGCTGATGGCGCCGCGGATCTGCCCCGGCTGATAACCTCTGGCGCTGTCATTCGGGTAGTGCTTATCCAATGCAGTTTTGACCTCGGGCGCCAATTGGCTACCATGGCAGGTGAGGCAAAGCGGTGCTACGCCCTGGGCCTTCATAAAACGCAGCTGTGACTCAGTCTGGGTAACCTGGCTCAGAGTCTGCGGGTCTTCACCGGCTGCGGCCCGCTGATCAAATGACAGCAAAACCTGTCGCTGCCAAGCCTCCGGCTCGGCCGCCGGATTACGGGGTTTCAGACTGACACGTTTCACCTGCCAACCACTCTCGACCGAGAGCTGGCGGGCAATTTCCGGCGCCTTATGGGAACAAACCTCGATGGCTGCCACCGGGCCACCTTCGGCCAGAGCTTGCTGCAGTTGCGGCTTGAGTGTTTGGGCAAAGCGCTTGGCCAGCGCGGCAGCCTCGGTTTTAAATTCTGCCGTTGCCGGCTCGGCTATGGCTTGATTCACCAAGGCGAAAGCCAGCAAGGCGATAAGTGTAGGTTTCAACATAGGGCGCTCCATTAGATTTTTTTAATGGAAAGATATTAGATAAATCTAATTCCCTATGCAAGTCATGATGAGTGATCGTGAGTGATTACCCATTGGTCGTCTTTCTTCTCCAGCAACAGGGTAAAGACCCCGGATGGACTATCCTTTTGCCTGAGCAAGACCCAACGACCGGCCACCAAGGCGGAATAGTTACTCAACATCTGCACATCCTTGAGCTCTAGCTTGAGCTGGCCCATAGTCGCGCGATCCGGATAGCTGCGCTTATAGGCGGCCAGCATCTTGTCCCAGCCATATCTGAACTCGCCTTTGGAGACAAATCTCAGCTTGGGATCGTGCCAGTAGCCCAACATATAGGCATTGATGTCGCCTTGATTCCAGGCTTGTTGCTGACGATTAAGCAACTCGGTAATTTCATCTGTCGGTACCGCTTTGGCCGGGGCGATCGCAAGCAGCAGTACAGACAGGAGCCCAAAGATTAATTTTTTCATACTCCCTCCTTTGCACCTCCCTGAACAAGACCCGGAAACTGTGTCGCCACAATCACTGGGCTTCTATGTATGATACTAACCTATCTGTTTGGGAAGTGCTTCTTGCAAAGGACCAGGGCCATTTGCTGCGAACCATGCCTTGCATCCAGTCCTGTAAGCCGACGCAGAGCACATATGAGATTCGTTCGCATCTTACCTTGTACGATAGGGACAGATCTGGGTAAATCATCGTCTTGGTATGATGTGGACGGCCAGGCTGTGTTCAGGAAGAAGAACCCAGGCTTGCACAAACGGGATAATGCTGAAATCATGTTTTCCCTCGGCCACTGCTTAAGTGAAGGTTTATGTTAAGTCAATGAAAGTCTTCGCCAAGCACAGGACTGACGTCTCCCTGACCACTTTTGGACTATACCTTTAATCAACCCAAGGTTTGGCATCTCTCTATGTTTAAAAAAATCTGCCAATGGCTGCTTTCTCTGTTCGGCTGGCAAATTCGCGGACAACTGCCCGACTCCCCGCAGTATCTGGTGATAGTGGCCCCCCACACCAGTAACTGGGATTTTATTCTCGGTGTGCTCGCCCGTGGGGCTCTGGCGGTCAAGATCCACTTTCTCGGCAAGCATCAACTCTTCATTCCTCCCTGGGGCTGGTTTTTCAGAGCCATAGGCGGCAGCCCGGTAGACAGACGCAAGAACAACAATCTGGTCGATGCGGTCAGCGAGTTGTATCGTCAGGATCCCAACTTCAAGCTGGCGCTTGCTCCGGAAGGCACCCGCAGCCCGGTGAAGCGTTGGAAGACAGGCTTCTACCATATCGCCTCCAAGGCAGGGGTACCGATTGTGGCCGTGGGGTTGGACTTCAGCCAGAAGGCGGTAGTGATCAATCAGCCTTTGATACCGAGTGCGGACATGCAGCAAGACATGGATCAGCTTATCGCCTTCTACCGCGGTATTCGCGGCCGCTTCCCCAAGGCGATTCCGGACTATTCAGCGGACAAGTGAGTCTTGTCCGGCAGGCGTCACCGGACTATAGTGACGCTTACCCGGAAACTTTGTATACAAAATTATGGATCACCAGACCTTCCTGCTGTACCTGTTTGCGATCTTACTGATAGCCATCTCCCCCGGCCCGATCGCCATGTTATCTATCTCTCACGGGATCCATTTTGGTAAACGCCGCAGTCTGGCCACGGCCTTAGGGAGTGTCACGGCAGCCTTGCTGTTGATGTTGGCTTCCATCGCTGGACTGAGCGCCCTGCTGCATGCCAGCGAATACGGCTTTACCCTGCTCAAATGGTGCGGTGCCGCTTACCTTATGTATCTGGGGATTAAACTGCTGCTCACCAAGCCCCATGCGGCCGAGCAAAGTGTCGGCCCCAAGGGACATGGCCATCCTCTCAGTCTGTTTCGACAGGCGTTTCTGGTGGGGATCAGCAATCCCAAGGATCTGCTGTTTTTCGCCGCCCTGTTTCCACAGTTTATCGACGTAAGCGCACCCCAGGGACCTCAGTTGGCAGTATTGGCTTCCACCTGGGCCTTGGTAGACTTCAGCTTTGTGATGATTTACGCCTCTATGGCCAGTGTGCTGGCCTCATGGCTTAAGCGCAGCCAACGGCTGCATTGGTTGGATCGCGTCAGTGGCGGGGTGTTTGTCACCCTCGCCACTGTATTGGCCGTTAAAGATTAAGGAAGGGCTTTAGGGAAGGTGTAAATAAGCCTACGTGGGTTTATTTGCACCGGCTCCATTATCTTTTAAGCTGCGAATATCATTGCCGGTTGGGCCCTGGAAGGCACGCAGATCGAATTGTGGCAAGATGGCAAAGATATGATCGAAGATATCTGACTGAATATCTTCATAATATGCCCAGCGGGTATCATTGGTGAAGATATATAACTCGATCGGCAGACCTTCGGTGGTGGGTGCCAACTGCCGCACCATCAGGGTCATCTCCTTATGCACCTTGTCGTGGTGCTTGAGATACTCCAGCAGGTAGGCTCTGAAGGTTCCCACATTGGTCAGCCTGCGGCCATTGACCGGCATTTCGATATCCGACACCTTGGCATTACATTCAGTGATCTCATGGATCTTCTTCGGCAGGTACTCTTTCAACAGGTTAATCTTCTCCAGCTTCTTCCTGTCCTCTTCGGTCAGAAAACGTATGCTGTTGATATCTATGTTGACCGAGCGCTTGATTCGGCGGCCGCCGGACTCAGACATACCACGCCAGTTACGGAAGGCGTCTGATACCAGCGCATAGGCCGGGATCATTGTGATGGTCTTGTCCCAGTTGCGAACCTTGACCGTTGTCAGCGACACCTCTTCCACCGCGCCATCGGCGCCGTATTTATCCATCTGGATCCAGTCGCCGGTGCTGACCATGCGGTTAGCCGCCAACTGAATACCGGCAACAAACCCCAGAATGGTGTCCTTGAACACCAACATCACCAAACCTGTGGCGACACCCAAGCCGCTGAGGAAGTAGACAGGAGACTGGTTGGCGAGCACAGAGATGGAAATAATGATGGCAACGAAGAACAGGAACAGCTTTATCAACTGCACAAAGCTCTTCACCGGTAGACGACGGCTAATCAGCTTAACGTCCGCCACCTCGTTGACCGCATCCAATGCCGAATAGGCAGCGCGGATCAGCAAGACGACCAGCCAGACACTCAGCAGCCTGTCGACCAAACCGGCCAGCAGTTTATGGTCTGTCAGTGCTATGGGGATCAGCAGGTTGAGCACCAGTGCCGGCACCAGCATGGCCAGCTTTTCCAGCACTCTATGGCGCATAAAGATATCGTCCCAGGTGACCTTGGAACGTTGAATCACCAGGTTCATCGCCCGCACCACACCGCGACGAACAATGAAATAAGCCAGTCCCGCCAGCAACAGGCAGGCAAGCACCATGAGCGAAGTGGACAAACCGTCGGCTGGCTGGCTATCGATACCCAGCTGCGATAACCAGTGTGACAGTTCGAATCTCAAGTCTTTGTCCAAGTTATCCAAAATTAACCTCTCAGAGAAAAATCACTCATCCCGACTCAAACCTGAGTCAGGTTGCAGAGTAACATACAGGTGTTAACTTTGGCTGAACAGTCGATCCCGTCCGCACAGGAAAACGTGCGCTCAATCACCTTTTAAGGCGAGCACCACTTCGGCACCCAATGGCTGCTGGAAGTGCTCCAGGTGATCTATGGGAAGCCCGGAAATCAATAACTCTCTGTGATTGTGCCAGTCGAGCTTCAACTCATCGTGGCGACCAGATACCACCAGCAAACTCGGAAAATGCTCACCCGACTCAAGATCAGTCAAGTCCAGATGGCTCTGCCAATGTCCGTGCCCGTGCAGGCTGCAGTTGGAAAAACTGATGTCTGCCTGCCAATCTTTATCCGGCGACCAACTACTCAGCAGTATCGATTCCTGACAGTGCTCGCTATGGTCAGGTAGCGTGCCCACCCAACCTGCCACATGGAACAGACTCCAAGAGGCCAGCAACAGGTAAAAGCATCCCCCGCCAAATTGCAGAGCCTTCGACAACCAGGCCTTGGTATTCGACGGCATACCCTCTCCAAACTATCAAATAGACTAAGAGCGGGATCATATAGGGGGGTATGCTGTAAGTAAACGCTGACCAAAGAGTTACAAACTTGGCGATTGTTTCATTGAATGGTTTAATTCGCCACAAAGCCGGGTGGATGTGTCATAGGACTCTCTACCGCAGCCAAAGTATAAGAGATCATAATGCCCTTACCCTTCAGGCATACCCAGAGCCAAAGTCGCCGGCAAGACAATTCTGACACTCTTTGCAGTCAAGGCTGACACATTAGCGGGCAACAACCTCACCTTCTTGCAAAGGACTGGGCCATTTGCTGCGAACCACGCCTTGTATCCAACCCGGTAAGCCGACGCAGAGCACGCATGGGGCTTGTTCGCACCTTCCCTAAGCACAGGCACTCGAACATACAACCCCGGCTTACTGTATGCCAAGCAACCAAGTTTGTGTTTTTCGTCATTGCCAGCCCAAGTTAGCCCGGTTATTGTTGACCCAGGATTCAGCCAAGCGAATTTTTTCATGTCGAAACAAAATCTTTTCAAACCCAGCTTTGCCGTCAGCGCCCTGGCACTGATACTGAGCTCAAACTTTGCCATCGCCGAACCGGCTCAGGTGGCCGAAGTCACTCTTGAAAACGGCGCCAGAGTCATACTCAAAGATGACTTCACCTGGGAGTATGTGCTCACTGAAGCTGTGATCAGCGCCGCCGAACCCGAAACGACCACTGAAGAAGTGGTTGCCGAGATGCCGAATTCGGCCGCCCATACCACAGCCGCCACAGCGGCAGCAGTGGAAATGGCCGCCAAACCAGAGCCAAGCAAAACCGCCGTGGTCGAGCAACTGACCCAGAGCGCCATGACCACTCCCGGACTGCTCGGCAAGACAGCCAGAGAAGGGATCAGCGTTTCGCTGCAGCAAGTGCAGTGGAAAGGCGACAAACTGGGCCTGACCTTCGAGCTTGACAGTAACAGCAGTGAAGATATGGTCGAAGTCCTGATCAGTGCCAGCTTCTATAACGATCAGGGGCGCAAGATGAAAGAAGAGGAGCTGCAGGTCTGGCGTGCCATCAAACGTATGCCGGAAACCTATCTGCGCAAGGGCCAGCAGCGGCAATCCTCGGTGATCTGGGTTGAAGGAGTAGATAAAAACCAGTGGCAGAAGCAGCTGCTGAATCTGAAGATCACAGAATTGGATACCTGGTAACGCCAGCCTCTAGGCATTGTGTTAATTTGATAAACAAAGAGCGCCAAATGGCGCTCTTTGTGTTTCTTATACGGACTCTTGTACCGTCAGATGCCAAAGGGTCTGCTGGCCCTTTCGGCGCGTCCCGGCTCAGAGGCTGCTTGGCAGCAGCTCCTTTGGCAGATAGGCATTATAGCGCCCACTCGCCAGCAGCTCAGTGGCCTTGCTGATATCCGGACCGAAGTACCTGTCCTTGTCATAGAAGGCAACCCGCTCGCGCAGTTCAGCCTTGGCCTTGGCTACCGCCGGGCTTGGCTGCAGCGGCGAGCGGAAATCCAGCCCTTGGGCCGCAGCCAGCAGTTCCACTGCCAGTACTCCGCGGGTGTTTTCCGCCATATCCTTGAGCCTGCGGGCGGCAAAGGTCGCCATGGAAACATGATCTTCCTGGTTGGCCGAGGTCGGCAAGCTGTCGACAGAGGCCGGATGAGCAAAGGTCTTGTTTTCACTGGCCAGTGCCGCAGCTGTCACCTGGGCAATCATAAAGCCCGAGTTAACCCCACCGTTTTCCACCAAGAATGGCGGCAGCTTGGAAAGATTGGAATCGATCAGCAGCGCAATGCGGCGCTCACTGATGGCCCCCAGCTCGGCAATGGCCAGCGCCAGATTATCCGCCGCCATGGCCACTGGTTCGGCATGGAAGTTACCGCCTGAGATGATCTCGCCGGTATCTTCAAACACCAGCGGGTTATCTGTCACGCCGTTGGCTTCAATTTCCAGCACTTCGGCCGCCTGACGGATCTGCGTTAGGCAAGCGCCCATCACCTGTGGCTGACAGCGCAGGGAGTAAGGGTCCTGCACCTTTTCACAATTGGCGTGTGACTCGGCAATCTCAGAACCGCTCCCCAGCAGATGACGGAATACTGCCGCCGAGTCTATCTGGCCCTTTTGGCCGCGCACCGCATGAATTCTCGGGTCGAACGGACTGCGACTGCCCATGGCCGCCTCGACACTCATGGCGCCGACCACAGAGCCAGCGGCAAACAGATCCTCGGCGTGGAACAAGCCTTCCAGTGCCAACGCCGTCGATGCCTGGGTGCCGTTGAGCAGGGCCAGGCCCTCTTTGGCAGCCAATTCAATCGGTTTCAGACCGGCGATACTCAAGCCCTCGATGGCGGGCATGATGCGCCCCTGATAACGCACTTCGCCCTCGCCTATGATCGGCAGACACATGTGCGACAGCGGCGCCAAGTCGCCCGAGGCGCCCACAGAGCCCTTCTCGGGTACGCAAGGGTAGACACCGGCATTGACCAGGGCGATCAGGAAGTTGATCACCTCGAGACGGATCCCGGAAAAACCGCGGGACAGTGAGTTGATCTTCAACACCATCATCAGCCGCACGGTTTCATCGCGCATCAATTGGCCGGTACCGGCGGCGTGGGACAACACGATAGAGCGCTGCAGCAGTTCCAGATCCGCCGGGGCAATCTTGGTGTTGGCCAACAGGCCAAAGCCGGTGTTGATGCCGTAAACCGTGCGGCCCTCATCCAAGACTTTTTGCACCACGGCGGCGCTGCTGTTGATGGCCGCCAGCGATTCCGGGTGCAATTGCAGCTGGGTTGGCGCGCGGCTGATACTGCGCAGTTCAGACAGTGTCAGGCTTCCCGGTGTCAGAGTGATTTGAGTGGTCATCATCAGTCCTCCAACATAGGCAGATCCAGGCCCTGCTCTTTGGCGCAGCACTTGGCAATCTCATAGCCGGCATCGGCGTGACGCATCACGCCCGTGGCCGGATCGTTCCACAATACCCGGGAGACCCGCTTGGCGGCGGCGTCGCTGCCATCACAGAGGATCACAACCCCGGAGTGCTGACTGAAGCCCATGCCGACACCCCCACCATGGTGCAGCGACACCCAGGTGGCGCCACCGGCGGTATTGAGCAGCGCATTGAGCAGCGGCCAGTCGGAGACTGCATCCGAACCGTCGAGCATGGATTCGGTTTCCCGGTTGGGACTGGCCACAGAGCCGGAATCCAGATGATCCCTGCCTATGACCACAGGCGCCGACAGCTCGCCGTTTTTCACCATTTCGTTGAAAGCCAGCGCCAGCCGGGCGCGGTCTTTGAGGCCAACCCAGCAGATACGGGCCGGCAGCCCCTGGAAGGCGATACGTTCACGGGCCATATCCAGCCAGTTGTGCAGGTGTGGGTCGTCCGGGATCAGCTCTTTCACCTTCTGATCTGTCTTGTAGATATCCTCAGGGTCACCACTGAGCGCCGCCCAGCGGAACGGACCAATGCCTTCACAGAACAGCGGCCTGATATAGGCGGGAACAAAACCGGGAAAATCGAAGGCGTTGGCCACGCCTTCGTCAAACGCCATCTGGCGGATGTTATTGCCATAGTCCAGGGTCGCGGCGCCGCGGCTTTGCAGCGCCAACATGGCCTGAACCTGCACCGCCATGGAAGCCTTGGCGGCCTTGACCACAGCAGCCTCGTCTTTGAGGCGCATCTCCTTGGCCTGCTCCAGCGTCCAACCCTGAGGCAGATAGCCATTCAGCGGATCATGTGCCGAAGTTTGGTCTGTCACTACATCCGGAGTAATGCCGCGCTCAACCAGCTCACTGAAGATATCGGCGGCATTGCCCAGCAAACCGACGGAAACCGGCTTGCCCTCGGCCTTGGCGGCTTCCAGCATCGCCAGTGCCTCGTCCAGGCTGTGGGCCTTCTTGTCCAGATAACGGGTACGCAGACGAAAATCGATACGGGTCTCGTCTACTTCACAGGCCAGCACAGAGAATCCGGCCATGGTACCGGCCAGAGGCTGGGCACCGCCCATACCGCCCAGGCCACCGGTCAGGATCCAGCGGCCCTTGGCTTCACCGTCGAAATGCTGCTTGGCCACGGCCACAAAGGTTTCGTAGGTGCCCTGGACTATGCCTTGGGTACCTATGTAGATCCAGGAGCCGGCTGTCATCTGGCCGTACATAGCCAACCCTTGCTTGTCCAACTCGTTGAAGTGTTCCCAGTTGGCCCAGTGGGGTACCAGGTTGGAGTTGGCGATCAGCACCCTGGGGGCATCGCTATGGGTCTTGAATACTCCCACCGGCTTGCCGGATTGCACCAGCAAGGTTTCATCCTCTTCCAGACGCTTGAGCACCTCGACGATTTTGTCGAAACACTGCCAATCGCGGGCGGCGCGGCCTATGCCGCCGTAAACCACCAGATCCTCGGGGCGCTCGGCCACATCCGGATGCAGGTTGTTCATCAGCATTCTGAGCGGCGCCTCGGTCTGCCAGCTCTTGCAGTTCAGAGTGGTGCCGGTCGGCGCAATGATTTTGCGCGCCGGATCATGTCTCTTATCCATAAACTTCCATTCCTCTGTTGCTTGTCTTGTGGTTTATTTTGTTGTTTTTATTTAGCTTTATGTTCGCCTCTGAAGGTCAAATGCCCTCCGAGACGGAAGCGGCTGCCGGGATGGATCAGCCGGGCAAAACTCACCACCCCCTGGCGTGACCAGGTGCGGCGCAGTATCTGTAAACAGGGCTCGCTGGCGGGAATCGCCAAGCGGGCGCGTATCTGTTCATTGGCGACTATCGCCTCTATCGTGTGGCGTGCCTCGGTCAAAGGCGCCACCTGCGACAGATATTCATGAGGGGTCTGCAAATTGAAATCCTGCTGCAGATAGTCGGGGATTAACTGGGGATTCACGAAACGCTCTTCGAGCTGTAGCGGCAACCCCTCTTCACAGTGCACCAGCACCGAGTAAAACACCCGGCTGCCGGTCTCCAACCCCAAGGCGATGGCGATAGGCGCCAGGGCCTCTATGGCTGTCAGCTCCAACACCTGCACGCTGTAACCATGGCCGCGGGCCTTGATCTCATCGGCGATATTACGGATAGACAACATGGATGACTGCGACTTGAACTCGGCCACAAAGGTACCCAGCCCCTGACTGCGCTCCAGCACGCCGTTGTCCACCAGCTCGGTCAAGGCCCTTCTGGCCGTCATCCGGCTGCACTCAAACAGCTCCGCCAGTTGGTTTTCGGAAGGCACCCTGGAGTGCTCCACCCATTCGCCTGACTCAATGCGGTCTGAGATGTACTGTTTAATGCGGGCGAACTTGGCTGTGCTCATCGAATCGACTCTGTGTTGGTTTCAATCTGCTGAAAAACTCGGCTATAATCCTAGCTTGTATATACAAGTAAATACAAGTTAGCTCACAAAATCACGGCAGTTGCCGCCACCGCGGCCGGCTTTAAGGCAAACAACAAGGAGCAAGCATGTCCTGGGATCAGGTTTGGATAGATATCAATATTGCCACTATGGACCCTTCTGTATCAGAGGCTTATGGTGCCATCACCGACGCAGCCCTGGCAGTAAAAGATGGTAAAATAGCCTGGATTGGCAAGCGCAGCGAACTGCCTGCCTTCGACGTGCTGGCAACTCCGGTTTACAAGGGCAAAGGCGGCTGGCTGACGCCCGGGTTGATAGATGCCCATACCCATCTGGTGTTTGCCGGTAACCGCGCCAACGAGTTCGAGCTGCGTCTCAAGGGCGCCAGCTATGAAGAAATCGCCCGTGCCGGTGGCGGCATTATCAGCACGGTCAAGGCCTGCCGAGAGGCCAGCGAGGCCGAACTGTTCGACGAGGCTCGTCGCCGTCTCAACGCCCTGGCCAAGGAAGGGGTTACTACGGTGGAGATAAAGTCGGGCTACGGGCTGGAAACCGCCACCGAACTCAAGTTGCTCAGGGTCGCCCGCGAGCTGGGTAAACACCACCATGTGGATGTGGTCACCACCTTCCTGGGCGCCCACGCCTTCCCTCCAGAATATCAAGGCCGGGAGCAGGAATA
The DNA here is from genome assembly GCF_009183365.2 of Shewanella algae. Taxonomy (NCBI): domain Bacteria; kingdom Pseudomonadati; phylum Pseudomonadota; class Gammaproteobacteria; order Alteromonadales; family Shewanellaceae; genus Shewanella; species Shewanella algae. Next base: position 138,293 of record NZ_CP068230.1, on the reverse strand, counting down.
TGTGCAACTGGTAATCGAGGAGATGCTGCCTCAGGTATTGGCGGAAGATCTCGCCGATGCCGTCGATGTGTTTTGTGAAAATATCGCCTTCGACCTGCAACAGACAAAAGCCATTCTCAGCGCCGCCAAGGCCAAAGGGCTGGATATCAAATTGCACGCCGAGCAGCTCTCCAACATGGGCGGCTCAATACTGGCCGCCCGTCTGGGGGCCAAGTCTGTGGATCATATCGAGTATCTGGATGAAGCCGGGGTCAAGGCCCTGGCCGAGAGCGGCACCTGCGCCACCTTGTTGCCCGGCGCCTTTTACTTCTTGCGGGAAACCCAGATGCCACCGATAGCCTTGTTGCGCCAATATCAGGTGCCCATGGTGCTGGCCAGCGACTTCAACCCGGGGACTTCCCCCATCTGCTCAACCCTGTTGATGCTCAACCTGGGCTGCACCCTGTTCCGCCTGACGCCGGAAGAGGCCTTGGCCGGTGTCACCCGCAACGCCGCCCGCGCTCTGGGCCGCGAACAGCACATAGGCATGCTGCGCCAGGGAATGGATGCCGACTTCTGCCTGTGGCGGATCTCAACCCCAGCGGAACTCGCCTACAGCTACGGCGTGAATCCATTGGTGGATGTCATCAAGGGAGGCAAACTTATTCATCAATAAGTTTGCCAAGTGATTGGATGGCAGGTCACCGACCTGCTATAGCTTGTGCGCAAGCTTCCCAGCGCCAGGGAATAGCTGCACAGCTTAGACTCATCAGTTTTAACTGGACTAATCTGAATCCAATCTGTCAGTTTCGTTTCCTTAATGTGACCATATCTGACAGATTGCCCGAGATTGGTTCTGCCCAAAAGTGTGTTACCTATCAGCCAGAAATCGCAAACTTACTAACTTACGGCCCTACAAGTTCTCATCTAAATCCTGTTTGTAACGATTAATCACGTTCAGAGAAGAGCCTCAGGCATACAGTCGTATTTAAACTTATGCAAGTCTTGAGTGAGTCGATATTCGTGTGCGCATTTTAGCTGGTCTAGTGAAATAAACCGACATGCGCTCTAATAAAATATTACATATCTTAAGGAAAGTTGTACCTAACCAAGAGAACTGTAGTGGAATAATGAAAATGAGGAGTCAGAGGACATTGAAGTGATTGTGATATTTGTGGCACACCATGCCCTAATGGTGAAATGACTTCATGGGAAGATACAGATTCCAGTGTATGTCCAAGAAGTGAAAATACTGAGGCATGGTGATATGACAAGCCACTGCACACGGATTTTTATTCGCTTTGATCCAAGAATTCCAGTGAGTGTAACGTTATGTGCCTTTAAGCACTAAGCCAACTTGGAGACTATTAATTGCTAACAGGTCTTTTATCATTTTTAGGTGTAATAATTGGGGCATCGCTTCAATATTTCTTTACACGCCATATTGAAAACCAGCGCCATCTGAGAGATCTCCGTTCTAAAGCTTACATGGATTATTTAAAGTGTGTCTGTGAACAAGCTCAGCTCCGCCCCAATGAGGGGTCGCAAGAAAAGAAAGAGCTATTTTCTCGAACCGGCGATGCTAAAGCCAGGATTTGTCTTTATGGCTCAAACTCAGCAATTAAGGCATTTTCCACCTTTGAGAAATTAGGCGCAGCAATGGCCACTAGCGAACAACGTCAAGCTTTCACAAATATGGTTTCGATAATGCGTACAGATTCAGGCAGCGAAACCGGTGTGGCAGCTAAAGACATCCAGAATGTCATATTGGGTGCCCATGATTAAACATTTAACAAGGCCATTGACTACACACCTTCATCACCCATAGAAGTTTTAATCTGAAACCTGCGAATTAGAGCTAATTATCTAACAAAGTTGTGTCCAGAAGTGAGCTGCATGGGCTCCGAGTGCGGGTGCACTTGCTCCACGACTTTAGGCCACTGGCACAGCGGCTAGCATTGTTTTCAGCTCAAAATAAGCCAGATAACATAGGTTGGACTTCCAGCAACGGATGTCTCCCATTGCCTGCCGCAGGCTTATGCATAGGCGATCCTGTGACACGGCGTTAATACGTCCCTGTAGCCTCGACGAAAACATCCCTGTTTTCGACGGTCACAGTTCCGCCTATGCCTGATAATTAGGTGTATGTCTGCAGCTTAAAACAACTCTGTGTGGGAAGAATTGCACCAATTCCCCCTTCGGAGCCGCCGCGGGCGTTGTTGCAAATTGGCGTAGCCGAGACAGGGATGTCGAGGCTCGAAGGTCGAGCAAGGAGGCGAGTCCTGAGTGTAGCCAATTTGATTCATAAGCCAGCGGGGATTTCGGCTACGTCGGGGTGTCCTTGGGGATGCAAGGGGCTTTGGACAAGCAAAGCCCCTGCCCGGTGTGGTGTGGAACACCACGACTTTAGGCCGCTGGCACAGCGGCTATCATGGCTTCAAGCCAATTGGCAACTTTGGCAACAATCCGGCATACCTTTGGGGATACAAGGGACTTTGAACAAGCAAAGCCCCTTTTGAGTTACTCCGCTGTCGTTGGGTCGATTGAACGTCTCACTTCATTGACCGCATTGATAGGAAAACCGCCCCTTTCGGCATGTTCACGCACCAGTGCCTCATTGGGGGCTATGTAAACGCAGTAAACCTTATCCGGGGTCACAAAGCTCTCTACCCACTGGACCTTCGGCCCCATATCTTCCAACACGGCACAGGACTTTTGTGAGATTTCGCGAAACTCAGCTGCGGATAAACCTCCGGCCCCAGGTAAGTCTCTTTCAATGATGAATTTAGGCATAACAACCTCCTTACGGGATCCCGTTCAGTATAGTTCCTGAAGGGGCCAGCTTCCGCTTGGACAAGGCGTTGCCGACACAGGAATAATAGGCGTATGCCCGCTAATTGCATCAGTATCCCTAATCGCTGTTTTGAGTTCTTGGGGTTATCACCCCAAAGGTTTCTGAGCAGCCACCAACAATAGCATGGGTCGCTCGGCTTCCTCGGCAAGCGCGGGATTGGCGGCTATCTGCTCTGCCGAAGGGCCCCATTCATTGAGCTCACACAACTCAAATCCTGCCTGCAACAGGGCATTGACCGTAGTGCCTAAGGTTCTGTGGTATTTGATCACCCCTTTGGCCAACCAGTCGCTACTGCGCTCACCTTCAGCCTGGTAACTGTTAATTGCCCAGGAACGCTTACCGGCTTCATCCACCAGCCACCCCTGATTCGGTGAGCAGGTAAAAATAGGATGCTCGGTACTGAACACCAAGCTGCCGCCGGGTTTCAGTGCCTGATACAGAGTCGCAAACAAGGGCCGAAGATCCGCAAGATAATGCAGTGCCAGCGAGCTATATGCCAAATCGACACTGTTTGATGGCAGAGTTAGACCATCTAGATCCCCTTGTCGATATTCAATCGCCTCATCCCGGGTTGTCGCCCGAGCCTCGGCCAGCATCTTGATTGAGAGATCTATCCCCAGCACTGACTCGGCCCCCAACTCCCTGGCAGCGCGGCAAAACCAGCCATAACCACAACCGAGATCCACTACGGCGCGACCATTCAACGGCGGTAACATGGCCTTAAGCACCGGCCATTCCGGGGCACCGTCCAAACCGTGAACCGAACGAGGCAACTGGGCATAGGCATCAAAAAAGCCCTGATTGTCATAGATATTTTGTGACATAACTGTCTCCTGAAAATATATGCAGAGTATAAAAAGAAAAAGCGAACGGCACCCGTTCGCTTTGAAATTCGCCAAAAGGCGGATACGAAAAGGGCCACAGATGAAGATTCATCTATGGCCCCCGTTGACTGCGCCAAGGCAAACGCGCCCTTCCCTTACGAAGCGGCGCCGAAAAATGCCGTGGCGATGACTGGGTAGAAAGCGCAGGCTTTCCTAATTAGGCTCCGGACAAGGCTTCATCGCAAGCAAATGTACGGAGCACACTCGGGTCACTCGCTGATCCGAGGCGTAGAGAGTCATGAAAGGATACCTCTTTGAAGTTGCCCGGATTCTAATCAAACCGGGGAAATACTGTCAATCACCGGGAAGCTTCATTGCCAGCAGCTTCAAACAACACGGCTGGAAAAGAAATGCCCCGATTCCCCTCGGAGCCGCCGCAGGCTTATGCATAGGCGATCCTGTGACTCGGCGAGAGTTGCGCAGCAACATGCTTTCGAGCGCGAACCAGGGATGGTGAGCTGGCCGTTAAACAGGGAAGTTGTTGTGAACCCATCCATGGGCGCTCGACGAAAACGTCCCTGTTTTCGACGGTCACAGTCCCGCCTATGCCTGATAATTAGGTGTATGTCTGTGGATATATAAGCAATTTCAAGCAACGCTATTATTACAGAATTGCACCAACTCCCCCTTCGGAGCCGCCGCTGGCGTTGTTGCAAATTGGCGTAGCCGAGACAGGGATGTTGAGGCTCGAAGGTCAAGCATGGATGCGAGTCCTGAGTGTAGCCAATTGGCTTCATAAGCCAGCGGGGATTTCGGCTACGTCGGGGTGTCCTTGGGGATGCAAGGGGCTTTGGACAAGCAAAGCCCCTTGCCCGGTGTGGTGTGGAACACCACGACTTTAGGCCGCTGGCACAGCGGCAATCATGGCTTCCAGCTAAAAGTCGCTAATTAGTATTGGCAGGGCCTCCGGCGACGGATGTATCCCATCACCTGCGGTGCGCTCTCGCACAGGCGATCCTGTGACTCGGCGAGGGTTGCGCAGCAACATGCTTTCGAGCGCGAACCAGGGATGGTGAGCTGGCCGTTAAACAGGGAAGTTGTTGTGAACCCATATATGGACCCATCCCGTTTGCAAGACATTTGATTTCAATTTGAGAAGAGTTCATTGCACCCATATATTCGGCCTGTTACTGAGTTAAATCTCTGGCCCTGATGGATATGTGCTTCTACTTTCCTCATCATCCCTGCGGCTTCACGATGAGCCTATGGATTCAACAGGTTTTAAGTAGAACAGTCTGACTGTCTCATCATCAAATCAATTGTCACCGCAACTTGGTGATAGGTTGGCATTATCTTACTTCACAACCTGATTTATAAGCTTCATGTCGCCGGCCGATACGTTTCTTCTTTGGCCGCTATGACCCAGGCAATTCTGGCAAGCTTGTTGGCTACTGCAACGCAGGCGCGATTAAAGCCTCGACGCTCCACGAGGGCCTTCGCCCATAGGCTGAGCTTATCGGTTTTGTGCTCGCAGTGACGCAAAATGGACCTGGCACCATGAATGAACAAGGTTCGTAGATAGGCATTGCCTCGCTTACTGATCCCCTGCAGATTATCCTTGCCGCCACTGCTGTGCTGCCTGGGCACCAGACCGCACCAAGCTGAAAAATGGCGGCCATTGTGAAATGCCTTCCCCTCCCCAACAGCGGCATAAAATGCCGTCGCAGTGACAGGACCAACCCCCAAGACGGTGCCTAATCGTTGGCAGATAGGATTATCAGCATTTTCCTGCAATACCTGCTTTTCACACCCTTTCAGCCTGTTCTCAAGTTCGACAAACTCATTATACAGTCCATGGAAAATCGCTCGACCTTTGGCTGTGAGTGCATTCTCACCGTCTTCCAAAATGTCGGGCAATTGACTGCGAAAGGCCGTTTTTCCCTTTGCCAGCACGATGCCATATTCGGCCAACATGCCTCGAACCTGATTCACCAAGGCGGTGGTTTGCTGTGTGAGTCGCTCACGAACCCTGTGCAACATCTGCACATCTTGTTGTTCGATAGATTTGGCGGGCACGAAGCGCATGTTTGGTCGCTGAGCCGCCTCCGCTATGGCAAGGGCATCGTTGTAGTCATTTTTATTTCCCTGCCGATAGGGAATGACATATTGAGGAGGGATCAACTTAACCTGATGACCAAGGGCAGTAATTTCCCTGTTCCAATAGTGAGCGCCACCACAGGCTTCAATCGCGACCAGGCAAGGTTCCAACTTAGCGAAAAAACCGAGTACTTCTTTTCGTTTAAGCATTTTCTTGCGCACCAGCTTACCTGCTTTGTTGACCGCAACAGCGTGGAACACCAACTTTGCGATATCCAAACCGATGGTTGTAATCTTCATAGTGGACCCATCCTCTTTCCAGATGACTTTCAACAACTTCATCGTGGCCCATTGCGAGGCCGGTTAAAAGGGGATGGGTCCATTCCATTATCCATGGGCGCTCGACGAAAACGTCCCTGTTTTCGACGGTCACAGTCCCGCCTGTGCCTGGAATTAGGCGTATATCTGCAGCTGAATACGACACTTTGGGATGAAGAATTGCACCGACTCCCCCTCGGGGTCGCCGAAAGCCATTGTTGCAAATAAGGATTATCAAGGGGCACACACGCCCCTTGAACTTAAACTACTTCTTGGTGGCCAGCTTAGCCCTTGCAGCATGCAGCTTCTTGTAGCTTTCGATCAGCCGCTGGTGTTTTTCCAGGCCTTCGAGCTGCATATTGGTTGGGGTCAGGCCGTAGAAGCGCACTGTGCCATTGACCGACCCTATGGCAGCATCCAGGGTTTCCTGGCCGAACATGCGTCCTAAGTTGTACCGGTAGTCGTCCAGCTCGAGTTCATCGTCCAGGCTGATCTCCAACACCGCCTGCAGGCATTGATAGAAGAGGCCACGAGCGACGGTATTGTTGTTGTACTGCAGGAAGGTTTCGGTCAGCTCCAACGCTTCTTCCAGTTCACCTATGGCCAGGCAGATTAGCAATCTGAGTTCGAGTATCGTCAGTTGGCCCCAGACGGTGTTTTCATCAAACTCTATACCTATCAGGGTGATGATATCCGTGTAGATATCCAATTGGCTGTCTTCGAGGCGCTCGGACAGGCTTTGCAGTTGGCTGTCGCTGAGGCGATGCAGGTTAAGAATATCTTCTCGGTAGTCCAGCGCTTTATTGGTGTTGTCCCAAATCAGATCCGATACCGGATACACCTCGGAGAAGTCTGGCACCAGGATCCGACAGGCGTTGCCTATCTCGGTAAACTCGGCGATGTAGACCTCTTTGCCCATCTCTTCAAGAATCCCGAACAGGCTCTGGCTCTCTTCGGCGTTGCTGCCGGAGAAGTCCCATTCGACAAACTCATAGTCCGGCTTGCTACTGAAGAAGCGCCAGGAGATCACTCCGCTGGAGTCGATAAAGTGTTCAACAAAGTTCTCCGGCTCCTGCACCGCCATGCTGTTGAAAGTAGGCTTTTGCACATCGTTTAGGCCCTCGAAACTGCGACCCTGCAGCAGTTCAGTGAGGCTGCGCTCCAACGCTACCTCAAAACTGGGGTGGGCGCCGAAGGAGGCAAACACGCCGCCGGTGCGGGGGTTCATCAGGGTCACACACATGACGGGGAACTGGCCACCGAGGGAGGCATCCTTGATCACCAGCGGAAAGCCCTGCGCCTCCAGCGCCTCTATGCCGGCCACTATCGAAGGATACTTGGCCAGCACGGCTTTCGGCACCTCAGGCAGGACCAGCTCCTCTTCTATGATGCGGCGCTTCACCGCCCGCTCGAAAATCTCGGACAGACACTGCACCTTGGCCTCATCCAGATTGTTACCTGCACTCATGCCGTTGCTGAGATACAGATTTTCAATCAGGTTGGAGGGGAAATACACAGTCTCGCCATCGGACTGACGCACATAAGGAATGGCGCAGATGCCGCGCTCGACATTGCCCGAGTTGGTGTCGATAAGGTTGGAGCCGCAGAGCTCACCATCCGGGTTGTAGATTTCCAGACAATAGTCATCGAGGATTCCGGGCGGCAGCTCATCGTTGGGGCCGGGTTGGAACCACTTCTCATTGGGATAGTGAACAAATTCGGCGTTGGCGATCTCGGGGCCGAAATACTGGTCGTTGTAGAAGAAGTTACAGCTGAGACGCTCGATAAACTCGCCCAGGGCCGAGCAGAGCGCGCTCTCTTTGGTTGCGCCCTTGCCGTTGGTAAAACACTTGGGCGAAGCGGCATCACGGATATGCAGCGACCAAACGTTGGGCACCAGGTTACGCCAGGAGGAGATCTCTATCTTCATCCCCAGTTCGGCCAAGGTGTTGGTCATGTTGGCTATGGTCTGCTCCAGCGGCAGATCCTTACCCAGAATAAAGGTGCTGTGGCTGTCATCCGGCTTAAGCATCAGCATCGCCTGGGCGTCCTGATCCAGGTTATCCACGGTTTCCAACTGGAACTCGGGGCCGGTCTGAACCACTTTCTTCACAGTGCAGCGGTCGATGGAACGCAGTATGCCTTCACGGTCTTTGTCAGAGATGGTGTCCGGCAGTTCCACCTGAATCTTGAAGATCTGGTTATAACGGTTTTCCGGGTCGACTATGTTGTTTTGCGACAGGCGTATGCCTTCGGTAGGAATATCGCGGGCGACACAGTACACCTTCACAAAATAGGCGGCACACAGCGCTGATGAAGCCAGAAAGTAGTCGAACGGGCTCGGCGCCGAGCCATCGCCCTTGTAGCGGATTGGCTGGTCGGCAATGACACTGAAGTCATCAAACTTGGCTTCGAGTCTGAGGTTGTCGAGAAAATTTACTTTGATTTCCATTGGATAGTTCCGAGTTCCGGCGGGGTTTCCCGCTCGCCCGATGACACTCGCCGCAGCGGTAAAACCGGCGACCGGCTGTGATCTGGGTCAAATTGAGCAAAATTGGGGGAATTATCCGCTTTTTAGCGGCAAAAGTCATTGTTGGCCAAGACTGTTGGCCACTGAAGGCAACTTGGCTCCGGCACCAGAAAAGCGAACCAAAGAAGCGAACCAAAGAAGCGAACCAAAGAAGCGAACCAAAGAAGCGAACAAGCCAGAATCAGGATCTAGATACGATAAAACATAGATATACATCACGCACACGAGTGTTTTTGCGAACCATACTGAATGCCTGACAGATCCAGTCAGGATTTTTATTGATCCAAATCAAATGCATGTTTATTTTATCGCTGAACATATAACTTAAATGAATCTTTGAGGTTGTCTTTATGTTGGATCAACACACTATCCAAGTGGTCAAGAGTACTATTCCCCTGCTGGTTGCCGCCGGCCCAGAGCTGACCAAACACTTCTATCAGCGCATGTTCCACCACAATCCTGAATTGAAAGATGTGTTCAACCTGGCTCATCAGCATAAGGGCGATCAGCCTGTAGCCTTGTTCAATGCCGTCGCCGCCTATGCCCAACATATCGACAATCTGGCTGTTCTCGGTGAAGCCGTGGAAAGAATTGCCCAGAAACACACAGGCTTTCTGATCAAACCCGAGCAATACGCCATAGTCGGCAAGCATCTGCTTGCCACTCTGGAAGAACTCGGTGGCGATGCCGTCACGCCAGAGGTACTGGGCGCCTGGGAGAAGGCTTATGGGGTGTTGGCCAATATCTTTATTGGCCGCGAAGCACAGATTTATGCCGATGCCGCAGGCAAACAAGGAGGTTGGAGCGGCACCCGCACCTTTGTTGTCAGCAACAAACGCCGCGAGTCTGCCGCCATTACCTCCTTCGAACTCACGCCCAAGGATGGCGGCCCTGTGGCCGATTTTAAGCCGGGGCAATACCTGAACCTCAAACTCAGCCATCCGGCGCTGGCCCATACCGAGATACGCCAATACTCATTGTCGGATGCCCCCAACGGCCGCAACTATCGCATCAGCGTTAAACGTGAAAACGAAGGATTGGTTTCCAACCTGCTGCATAATGAATTCGATATTGGCAGCGAGCTTGAGCTGATCCCGCCGGCGGGGGATTTTTTCCTGAATACTGAGCCTGACACCCGGGTTGTGCTGCTATCTGCCGGAGTTGGCCTGACGCCTATGCTGAGCATGTTAAACAGCCGCCTGCAGCAAGACTGCGCCGAGACACTATGGCTGCATGCCTGTGAAAATGGCGCCCAGCATGCTTTTACCGAAGAGATACGCCGCAAACAGGCCGAGCAGACAAATCTCAAGGCACTGACCTGGTATCGCCAGCCGCTTGAGACTGATATTCAGGGACAGGATTATGACCTGAAGGGCACCATGGTGCTGGAACCGATAGCGGCCATGCTGCCATCCGAGGGCCAATTCTACTGCTGTGGCCCCATAGGCTTTATGCAGAGCATCAAGGCGCAGTTGCTGGCTCTGGGTATTGAGGAAGCGCAGATCCACTATGAAGTGTTCGGCCCCCATCAAGGGCTCTGATGCAGCCATACGGGCGCCGCTTCAGGCGCCCTGTTGCAGTAAGCCTTCTTCTTCGGGCTGCTCTTCCAGCGGCTCCACATGGATAAACACCGCCGCATGGGGGATGGCAGCCATCAAGGCCTGCTCGATACGGTCACAGATGGCATGGGAATGGCCAACGCTCATCTCCTTGGGCAAGGTCAGATGGAAGTCGATATGACGCCGTCTGCCCGCCTGACGGCCACGCAAGTCGTGAAAGCCGCCTTCATTGGGACAGTGGTGCGCGATTATCTCGGCGGCCTGGTTCAGCTCCTCTTCGCTGATGCTGTGATCCAACAGCGGCTTGAAGGCCTGATCCAACATGCTTATCGCTTCTTTGAGAATAAACAGCGCCACCCCTATGGCTACTATGGGATCCAGCAGCGCCAGATTATGGCCAAAATAGCCACCCACCCAGATGAGCAGCAGCCCCACGGCTACCCCGAGAGAGGTGAGCACATCGGCCTTAAGGTGCAGGGCATCGGCCTCAAGCGCCACCGATTGTTCTTCCCTGGCCACCCGGTAGAGATAGGCACTGACGCCTGTGTTTACCAGTGCCGACAACAGCATCACCAATACCCCCCAGCCCAGGCCTTCTACCTCTGAGGGGCTGAGCAACTTGCCGACGGCCTCGAAAATAATCCAGCCGGCCGCCGCCAAAATCAACAGCGCCTCAATAACCCCGGAAACATTCTCTATCTTGTCGTGGCCGTAGGGATGATCCCAGTCAGGCGGCACATCGGCGCGGCGCACGGCAAACAGGGCGATCAAGGCCGCCACCAAATCCATGGCGGAGTGAATCGCTTCTGAAATGATACTGACCGAACCACTGACAATACCCGCCGCCACCTTCATGATGATCAGCGAAATATTGGAGCAGACCGAGACCATGGCGGCTCTGGCTTTTCTGGACATCTATTGTTCCCCCTTAATACGGCTTGGGAATTGGACTATCGTCAGTCAAGGGTGATTACCTGGGCTCGTGCGCCCTCGCCCCGGTCAATCAACAGCAAAATCAGGCCAAACAACACTTGTGTCGGCAATAGCAACACTAGCCAACTGCTCCACAGCAGGCTGTCGTCGACCCGAATGGCAAACTTGAGTTGCAACGCCAGCAAAGCAAGCAGCCAGAGCGCAAAACAACGAAAACGGCAAAAGAAGCTGCCAAGGCCCATGAGCCACAGCAACCAAATAGGCTCCGGCCACCAACCGGCCCCCTCTGGAGTCAATTGCCCGGGCAGTTCGGCGCCGCTGAAATAGAGTTTACCGACCACGGCCGTGTCGCCTATCTCGGCGGCCAGGGTAAAACTCGTGGCCAACCAAGCCATTAGCAGCAACAAACGTGCAGATGAAAAACGCATGCGGGCCCAACCAACAAACCAAAGGGCCCGATAGTGTATGACAATAGAAAAAGTTCAACAATAGCTTATAGTTAGAACAAAAACGGAACCATTTTCGTCCTCATTTACAATGCCTTGAAGCTAAACCTTAAAGGCCTGTCTCAGGGATGCTTGATCCCCAAGTTGCTTGCCAGGGCCTGCAGTTGGCTGCGGGAGTTGGGGGCAACCGCTTGCAGGTAATCCATATAACCACCGCGTACCGCTTCCAACAAGGCAGGAGAAGCAAGCTTGGGCGAACCACTGCTAAAAGGGGGGTGGGGATCATATTCAAGCACCAGCTGTTTGCCGCGGGCTGTCTGCTCATCTGTCAGCAGCGACAGCAGCAGCAAGCCAAAATCGATCCCTGAAGTGACCCCGGCGCCTGTGACTCGATTGCGGTCGTGAACCACTCTCTCGACTACAGGCTCGGCGCCAAAGTAGCGCAAGTCCTGCAACACGCCCCAATGAGAGGTGGCCTTATATCCCTTGAGCAAACCGGCGGCCCCGAGAATAAATGAGCCGGTACAGACGCTGGTGACCCAGTCTGCCTTGGCGCCGACCCGAGCCACCCAGTCAATCATTTCGGTGCGCTCCAGCTGTGTGTATGGATTACTGGTTCCCGGAACGCAGAGAATGTTTGTCTGCTCAATCTCGGCAAAGGTTGCGGTTGGCATTAACCCCAAACGCTTGTTGGCGCGGCTCTCGGCATAGACCACCTCCTTGTCGTACCAAACAAAGTCCACATCAAACTGTTCACCGGCTAGCACTTCAGCCGGCCCGATGAGATCCAGGGCCGTCATGCCCTCATACAGTACAAAGGCGATATGTGGCTTGCCGCTCGTGCTGGCTTTGGTGCCGGCGGGTAAAGAGTTTGCTGCCGGCCGTTGGCCTGAGGCGCCCGCGGCCAGCACTTGAGGTGCCACGCCGCCCAGAGAGGCTGCGGCCAGCGTTCCCAGGCAGGATAAGGTGAAGTCTCGACGGTTCATAAACGCTCCTTTGAGTCAGAAAGTCCCGTTGAGATTAGTAACCTATTGCAGGCTGCAACAGCCGGTTACCGGCCAATTGCCGCAAGAGTCTGGCCAACTTGGGCAGGCTGTGATCCAGGCAGTCACTTTGGCCACAAGCCGCTGTACAGGGTTTTGAGCTTGAACTAGATTGCCTTGCACACATACGCTATTGGGCCGCCGGAATGGCGCCGGGCAGGAAACATGTCTTCAGCTCTTTCTCAACCTCAGCACAGGATTGTGATTCTGGTACTGAGGGATTTTGTCGCCTTCGATCTCGCCATTCCTTACCAGATGTTTCCTCTGGTTTCCCTGAGCGGCGGCCACAAACCTTACCAGGTAAGCTTTTGCGGCCCGGAGCAATCCATCTGCAGTGGCGCATTGAGCATCTCGGATATCGCCCCGCTTGAGCTGCTGAGTCAAGTGGATACTGTGATAATCCCCGGCATCCGCAATCCCCTGGCATTCAACGAGCCCGAAGTCCTTCAGGCGCTGCAACAAGCCGCGAGGGCCGGAGTACGACTGGCATCTATCTGCACCGGCGCCTGCGTATTGGCCGCCGCAGGCCTGTTGGATAACCTCAGGGCAACTACCCACTGGCAACTGACGCCCGAACTGGCCAAGCGTTATCCCAATATAGAGGTGGAAGAGGACATGCTGTTTGTCGACAACGGCCAGCTATTGACCTCGGCGGGATTGGCCGCGGGCCAGGATCTGTGTCTGCATATGATAGCCAGTGACTTTGGTGCCCAGGCCGCCGAGACCACGGCCGACTTCTTTGTGATGCCGCTCGAGCGTCAGGGTTGTCAGTCGCAAAGAATTCATCGCCAATGGCTGCCGCAGCAGCAACAGCTGGCCAATTTGCAACTCTGGTTGATGGACAATCTGCACCTGCCTTTGACCTTGGCACAACTGGCAGAAAGAGCCTGTTTAAGCCAGCGTAGCCTGAACCGTAAGTTCCGGGAGCAAACCGGACTGGCGCCTATGGCATGGCTGGGGCAGGCGCGGATCCGCCGGGCGCAATCCTTGCTCGAGTCGAGCCATATGTCGGTGGAACTGATTGCCTCCAGCTGCGGTTTTGCCAGTGCCGCCGGTCTGCGAGACGCCTTCAAACGCGCCCTGGGGGTGAGCCCCAGCAACTGGCGCAAGACTTACTCTGGCTTTAGCCGTCCTTAAGCCGCGGCGCCGAATAAAGCCAAAAGATTAAAAAAGGGGCTAGCGTATATCACCTAAGCCCCTTCCCACTAAAATCCTCAGTCATTCACTGTTACAGACCATCAGCCCGCCGGTGAATAGTAGGTAGCCGCACCTGGGCCAACCGGCAGCCCCAGGCCGAATACCCAGAGGAAGAAGAACAGGGTCCAACCGACGAAAAATACCAGCGTGTATGGCAACATGGTAGCCACCAGAGTACCTATCCCCAGGTCCTTCTTGTAGCGCGCGGCGACCGCCAGGATAAGACCAAAATAACTCATCATGGGCGTGATCAGGTTAGTCACTGAGTCACCTATTCGATAGGCCGCCTGAATGGTTTCCGGCGCATAACCCACCAACATCAACATGGGCACAAATATCGGCGCCGTCACCGCCCACTGGGCCGAGGCACTGCCGAGCATCAAGTTGATGAAGCCACACATCATGATAAACAGCAGGAAGACTATCGGCCCGGTCAGCCCCAGGGCACTGAGGGCATCGGCGCCGGTCACCGCCAACACGGCGCCCAGATTGGTCCACTTGAAGAAGGCCACAAACTGCGAGGCGAAAAACACCAATACGATATACATGCCCATGGTGCTCATGCTGTGGGACATGGCGTTGATCACATCGGTATCTTTTTTCATGGTGCCCACCACCTTGCCGTATACCAGCCCAGGAATGGCAAAGCAGACAAAGATAAACACCACGATTCCCTTGAGAAACGGCGAACCGGCCACTTCCCCCGTCTCGGGGTGACGCAGTGGGCCCCACTCGGGAACCACGGTCAAGGCCAAGACTGCGCCGAGCAGCAGCGCCGCCAAACCAGCCATTTTCAGCCCCTTTTTCTCCAGTTCGGTGACGGTTTCCATCCGCTGATCTTCCAAATCGACACTGGCTTCAGAGACATCATAGCGACCGAGCTTGGGTTCAACGATTTTCTCTGTCACCAAGGCGCCGAGGAAAGAGATCACAAAGGTGGAGACAAACATGAAGTACCAGTTGACCTCGGGGCCCACAGTGTAGTCAGGGTCTATCATCTGCGCCGCCGCTTCGGTGATCCCGGATAACAGGGGATCCACGGTTCCCAGCAGGAGGTTGGCACTGTAGCCACCGGATACCCCGGCAAAGGCCGCCGCCAACCCCGCCAAGGGATGCCTGCCAAGAGAATGGAAGATCATCGCCGCCATGGGGATCAGCACGACATAACCCAGCTCGGCGGCGGTATTGGAGACGATTCCGGCAAAGACAATAGTCAGGGTAACCAGGCGCTTGGAGGCTCCCATCACCAGCGCCCGCATGCCGGCGGACAAGAGTCCTGAGCGTTCGGCAATCCCTACCCCGAGCAAGGCCACCAATACAGTGCCCAGCGGCGTAAAACCGGTAAAGTTGGTCACCAGGTTGGAGACTATCATCCGCAGCCCTTCGGCATTCATTAGACTGACCACATGGATCAGGCCATCGGCGCTGCGGCCACTGGCGCCTTCGGGACGAGGGTCCACCACTGTGACTTCAAAATAACCGGCAATGCCGGAGATCAGGATGACGGCTGCGCAAAACAACGCAAATAGTGTGATGGGATGTGGCAAAAGGTTGCCAAGGCGCTCCACCACATTGAGGAAGCGGATAAACCAGCCACTCTTGGCGGTTTCGAGCGGTTGCTGAGAATGATTGGACTGCATCTGATTTCCCTGTCTGCCGGCTCGGCTGCCGGTTCTATTTTCATGGCCGTAACATCTACGACAAGCGGCCGGCCATTTTGCCGTGACACTTTTAACTGAAACTTAACCTGGAAGAATGGCGGGAAATTAGAGGCAAAAAAAAGGACCCAGGGCGGGTCCATAAAGGCAAATTCGCTGAACTAATTCGCTTTGCCCCAACGTTGTGTCATTACAATTTACAATACGCTGTCTGAACCTTGCCTGAACATAATAAAAGCTGTTTGTAAATAGTATGATTCCATTTCTTCTCTTTGACGCACGGTAAACAGTTTTCTCATGGCCTATAGCGGCTTCCGACAGACTTGAGTCAAAAGTTGCTGTTTTTTTACCACTCAAAAATAGATAAATATTTCAAACAAATCATTCATATAATGTTTCCATGTACTAAAAACGTACAGCCCAAGCCTTTGATTTGCCAGCTTTTGCTTAAATCTATCTTTAAAGCCATATAAGTGATGGTTTTCATTGACTTGGCAAGACTCGCCGTCAAAGGGCCAGCATAGGTTCAAAATCACAACAAAGATGCATTTGCGGCCATTTTATGGTTAGCTGGCGCAGTTCAGAAAAAACTGCATGGAACTTTAGCAAATATGGATGGATTTTTGTTGATACTGGCGATCGCCGTGATACTGATTTATCTCTGGTATGTCAGCCTGATAAAAAAACGCAACACGGCCCGTGAAGCCCTCTCCGGCATAGATGTCCAGCTCAAGAAAAGGGCCAATCTGCTGCCCAATATTCTCACCATAGCCAAGCGCTTCATGGACCATGAAAAACAGCTGCTGACCGAGATCACCGAATTACGCACGCAACTGACCCAAAGCTACAATCCGGCCGACACAGATGCGGTAAAACAACATCTGGATTTGGCCAACCAGCTCAACAGCCGTGTCGGCCAGTTGATGGTGTCGGTAGAAAACTACCCTGAACTCAAGTCAGACAACACCATGTTGCAGGCAATGCAGACCTATAACGAAGTGGAGGCCCATATTTCTGCGGCGCGGCGCTTCTACAACTCGGCGGTCACTGAGCTCAACAATGCGGTGGAAATTTTCCCGGGTTCAATCATAGCCTCCATGGCCAAGGTGCAGGCTCTGCCCTTCTATGAGGCGGATGAAAGCGCCAAAAGTCCGGTCAATGCCGGCGACTATTTGAACTGAGACAGAGTAAAAGATTGACCCGTGAATATTATCACCTTCCTGATGGGGGCCAAGATTTCCCCGGTACGCCCGGGAAAAGGCTTACAGGCCCCCAGCGAAGACCTGCCCAAGCTGCAGCAATACTATCGCCAGCATATACAGCCCAAGGCCAGTAAGTATGAAAGACTGAGGATCAAGAGCCTCAAGCAGTGCCGAACCCGGGTAGCCCTGTTTGTACTGACACTTGTGGTGACTCTGCTGCTGGTTTGGCACTATTGGTACGACCTTATGTACTACAGTTCCCTTGGCCCGGAAGCTTCGTTTGCCCTCGCCCTTACCCCGGTTTTGCTGATGTTTTTCTGGTGTAAGAAACCCATCAAGGCGTTTCAAACACAGGTTAAAAAAGATCTGTTCCCGCTGATCTTCCGCTATTTCGGCGACGACTTTACCTTTAGTCCCAACGATGGTTTACCTCTGCGACCATTTCGTGATGCCGGCATTTTGCCCAAGCACGACATAGC
This sequence comes from Shewanella algae, assembly GCF_009183365.2. NCBI lineage: Bacteria > Pseudomonadati > Pseudomonadota > Gammaproteobacteria > Alteromonadales > Shewanellaceae > Shewanella > Shewanella algae. Next base: position 121,174 of record NZ_CP068230.1, on the reverse strand, counting down.
GCATTCCAGTGATTTTATTACCGGTAGCTATAAACAGGTCGAACTGGGGATCAGTGAATTAGTGCTGAAGTCAGAATATCGGGATAGCAAGAATAAGAAGCGTACCAGCGAGGTATTCAAGGGACTGGCCATGACCTTTACCGTGCCACAAAACTTCGGCTGCCATGCGGTATTGATCCGCGACCGCGGCCTGCTGGGGAAACTCTCTTCCAGCTATTCGGGGCTGAAGCAGATGAAGCTGGAAGATCCTGTGTTCGAGAAAGAGTTCGATGTCTTCGCCGACAATCAGATCAATGGCCGGGTGTTGATGAACCCCTTGTTTATGGAGCGTTTGCTGGACTTGAGCAAGAAGTTCGGCCGGGATCTGCGCTGCGCCTTCCACGGCAGGCAGCTGTTGATCCTGTTTCCCAGTAACAAGGATAGATTCGAGACCGCCTCCATCTTTGAGGGAGCCACCTTCGAAAAGGAGTTCAGCCAGATCCACGGTGAAATGCAGCAACTCTTTGCTATCATTGACATATTGAAACTGGAAACACGGGCGGGTTATCAGGCGTGAAGCACACTTCCGGCCAAGGACTCATCTCTTTGCTACTCTGGCTGCTGAGCTCGGCGCTGCCCTTTGCTGCGCTTGCCGGCACCGAGATACCTATGCCTTCGAAAGAGGCCACTATGGGTGAAGAGCATTCAGCCGTAGGAAAAAAGCCTTCAGCTATAAGTAAAGAGCCTTCAGTCATGGGTGAAAAAATTTCAGCTTTGACTAAAGAGCCTTCGACCAAACCCCGTATAGTGGCGCGTTACTCCGAACACGGCATCAGTGACAGCAGTCTGCCGAAGCGTAAAGTCTATCAGTACCGCCAGGCCAACGGTGTGATGGCGTTCAGCGACAAGCCCCCCGGCAGCCAGGAATATCAGATCATTCTCTATGATTGTTTCGCCTGCCGACCAGACTCCAAGGTAAACTGGCAGGCAATCCCTCTGTTTGACAGTGACTATGCCGCCGAAATCGCCCTCGCCGCCCAAACTTACAATCTGGATCCTGCGCTAATCCGGGCGGTGATCCACGCCGAGTCGGCCTTCAACGCCAAGGCCCTGTCTCGTACCGGCGCTATGGGGCTGATGCAGTTGATGCCGGATACCGCCAAAGAGCTTGGTGTCAGCAACGCCTTTGTGGTATCACAGAATATCGATGCCGGTAGCCGCTATCTGGCGCAGATGCTGGCCCGTTTCGATGGCGATATGACCCGGGCGCTGGCGGCCTACAATGCCGGCCCTACCACAGTGACCCAATATCGCGGCGTGCCACCCTACCCGGAAACCCGCGCCTATGTGAAACGGGTGAAAATTTTGCTGGAGCGCTACCGCAATTTGAGCCGCGCCTGAGAGGCGCAACAACAAGGAAGTGAAGATGTTTAACCTCAAGTCCCTCGGCCTTTGTGCCTGTCTGCTGATGCCCTTTTCCAGCGTAATAGCCTGTGATGACAGCCAACTTGGGCCAGTTCCCGCAACCGCCGAAGCGATAGCGGCAGTTAAGCAAGTCATGCAAAGCCACAAGGGCGAGCTAGACAACAGCATGAACGACGAGGAGATGCTGGATAAGGGCAGCCAACTGACCCGCACCATCTTCTGTGAGGCGGGCTACAGCCTCAAGGCCACTTGGGCCGCCTGGGCTCAGGATCAGTGGAACGAGCAGCCGGCTTACGATGGCCCCAACGGCATGGCGCTGCGCAATATGATGAGTATCAGTGCCTATTTGATAGAGACTAATCCGCAGCAGGCGCTGGCGCTAGGGCTCGTAGATGAGGCGACGCTGGCCGAGCTGAAAGCACTGTCGGAATAACTCACCACAGTCGCTATCACACAGTCGCTTAGACGCCGTAAAGGCCACTGTTAACAGGCCGGTCCATTAGTACACAGCTCGGTATCCGACTTAGTACCCAATTAATACCCAGTGACCCGGCCAACTGTTTTTATGATGGAACCAAGCTTACTCGCCCACTTCCCAGGAGACAGTGACGCTGCCGCCACCCTGATTGAGCCTGGGATGGAGCCAGGCCAGCAGCTCTTCGGCCTGGGTATCCAACTGCCATGGCGGGTTGATGACCCACAGACCCGCCGCCGTCATACCGAATTCATCCGAATCCGGCTTAATACTCTGCTCTATCCGTAACTGGCGCCGAATGCCGCTGTCTTTCAGCTTCGTCAGCATGGCTTCAGTCTGGGCCCGATTGACGACCGGATACCAGAGCAGATACACCCCGGTGGCAAACTTGCGATGAGCTTTTATCAGGGTATCGGCCACATCCTGATAGTCACTCTTGAGCTCATAGCTGGGATCCACCAGCACCAGTGCCCGACGCTCCAGTGGCGGCACGGCGGCCAACAGGCCCTGCAGACCGTCGCCGTGAACCAGCTTCACCTGACGGGCACCTTCAAAATACTCCTGCAGCAATTCGACATCGGTATTGTGCAGCTCGTGCAGCAGCATTCTGTCCTGCTCTCTAAGGTGCATATCCACTATCGCCGGAGATCCGGGATACCAGGCCAGCTCATCAGTGGCCTGCTCCTCGTTGCCTTCGTTGAAATGGCGCACCGCCTCCAGATAGGCTGTCATCGCCTGCGGCACACTCGTTTCCTGCCAGAGCTTGCCTATACCTTCCAGATATTCCCCTGTCTTTTGGGCGAAATCATCTTCCAGCGCATAGCCACCGGCACCGGCATGGGTATCGATATAAACCAAAGGTTTATCTTTCTTCTGCAACAAGCTCAGCGCCTGCAACAAGATGGAATGTTTGAGCACATCGGCATAGTTGCCGGCATGAAAACCGTGACGGTAGCTGAGCATGGGTTCCCCAATGACTGACGGGTAAATGACCGCGGCATTATAGCTGCTCTGCCTGCGAGTTGCAGCCGAACGTATTCAGTCAGGTTGGCATTTGGCATAATGGCGCCAATTCAGCCAAGGACTCAAACACAGTGAAGCAGCCAAGCCATAGCATTTATTTTGATACCCGGGAGCCACGCCTGTGCGCCATTGCCGAGCGCTGGGGCCTGAAGCATTCAGAAGACTCTGTGTTTGCCTTGGGGTTTGAGCAGGAGATGCTGACCCTGTTCAAACGTGACGAACCCAAGCTTGGCGGTATCTGTGTCGATTTTGTCAGCGGTGCCGTGGCCCACAGACGTAAGTTCGGCGGCGGCCGTGGCCAGGCCATAGCCAAGGCGGTCGGTCTCAAGCAAGGCGCCTGCCCCTCAGTGGTAGATGCCACGGCCGGTCTTGGCCGTGACGCCTTTGTGCTGGCAAGCCTTGGCTGCCAAATGACTCTGATTGAACGTAACCCCTTGGTGGCGGCGCTGCTGGAAGACGGTCTCAGCCGCGGTTATCAGGACAGCGAAATCGGCCCCTGGATGCAGCAAAGAATGACGCTGCTGCACGACTCCAGTCTGGAGGCGTTGAGCCAGATAAGTCCGCAACCGGATGTGGTCTATCTGGACCCCATGTATCCCCACAGAGACAAGTCGGCATTGGTAAAAAAAGAGATGCGGGTATTTCAGACCCTGGTCGGCGCCGATACCGATGCCGACGGCTTGCTGGCCCCGGCGCTGGCACTGGCGAGCAAGCGGGTAGTGGTCAAACGGCCGGACTACGCCGAAGACCTGGCCGGGGTTAAACCCAGCACTGTTATCGCCACCAAGAAAAACCGCTTCGATGTCTATGTCAAAGCGGCGATGAACTGAGTCGACAAGGAACATAGAGCCGCGCCATTTTGTGGCTCGCCGCATATTTTGCTCCGCACTTTTGGGCAAGACTTATCGGATCCGCCCCATAAACAGAGTTCAGGAAATATCACAATGCAGTTAAGGATGATGTTTGTATGTGTTTTGATGGGAATCTTTCTCTTTGGCAAACCAGCTATGGCCGCAAGCGCTAAGCCCGAGACAGCTGCAGCCACAACTGCGGCGCACAAGCTGAACAGTTTGGATGAGGAGGGTCTGTCGCCACTGATGCGAGCTGTATTGGATGGCCAACTGGACTCGGTAAAGCAGCTGATTGCTCAGGGCGCTGACATCAACCTTGAGAACCCTGCCGGCTGGAATGCGCTGTTGATGTCACCCACTCCTGAGATGGCAAAGCTGCTGATTGAACAAGGCGCCGATATTCACGCCAGTAGTCAAAATGGTTTCAACTCTCTGCTGGTTGCCGCCAAGTTGGGGGATCTGGCCCTGATCTCTTTTCTGCTTGAGAGAAATATCGATATTAACGCCTCAAACCAATATGGCTGGACGGCTCTGATGGTGGCCGTCGAGTTTGGCCATCAGCAGGCGATCTCTTTGCTGCTGGAGAACGGCGCCAATCTCAAACAAAAGAATAACGGCGGCTGGGGGTTACCGGAGATAGCGGCCCACAATAATCATCTGGATATCTTCAAGTCATTATTGAATAAAACCGGCCAGGTGCTCTCCAAGGAATATGCCGAAGAGATTTCCATCATTGCGCTCAAAAACGGTGCCACAGAGATTTTGGATTACCTGGTAAAACAGCAAAGAGTCACCCTTGGCAACAAGGAGCTGATGCTCAAGACGGCCGTATCGGCCGGCAGCCTGGCTTCGGTTAAGTACCTGGTATCCAAGGGCGCCGACATCAATGCCCTACTGGTAATAAATGCCGAGCGCAGCAGTACACCGCTGATGATATCTGCGAATCGGGGCGACCTGGATATAGTGAAGTATCTATTGGATAAGGGGGCGAAACTCGAGACCCAGGACACAGACGGAGTGACCGCTCTCGCTTACTCCGTGCGTGATGACAACCTAGAGGTTGTGCGCTATTTGGTGGCCAAGGGTGCCAATTTAAATGTCAAGGGAAGCTATAAAGAAACCCTGATGCATCAACTCGTGGGCACAGATGATGCCAAAGTCTTTAATTATCTGGTGGAGAGTGGTGCCGACATTAATCAAACCAACGACTCTGGCAACAGCCCCTTGTATTACGCAGCTTGGTTTGGCCAGCTGGATTATGTCACTACTCTGGTTCGCCACGGCGCCAATATCACCAAACAAGATATTGAGAGAGCCGTTATGAGTAGCCAACTGGAAATAACCAGACAATTACTCGACAACGCGCCGCCAGGCCTTCTCACGGCTGAAATCTTGGTTGAGTTATTGTACTCGGCTGCGGGGAAAGAGAGCGTAGAGATGGTCAAACTCCTGGTTGAAAGAGGCGCCGACATTAACGGGCATTCTGGGAGTCGCCAGGAAACCGCTTTAATGGCGGCATCAATGTACCGACACCTGGACACGGTCAAATACCTTATCGGCATCAATGTCGATGTGAATGCCAGAGATAGTGACGGCCGCTCGGCGTTGATGTACGCCGCCAATCCGATTCAAGGAGCCGGTGAAAAAAGCAATCTTGAGGTGGTAAAGGCCTTGGTTGAGTCAAAGGCTGACTTGACCCTGGTCAGCCACTCGGGGGAAACCATGCTGGAGCAGATGGTGAGAACCAGTGATATCCAGGACTTTAACTATGTTTTGAGCAAGCTCGGCGCTGACATACTTCCGCAGGGCCATAAGGCACTTAAGCGTGCTATCAGCTACCAAAAGCAGGAATTTATTGATTCCCTGTCCCAATATGGGATCAAGCCTCCGGCGGAACAATAACCCGCATCATTACGCTTGAGGAGGCTCTGCTATGCCAAGCCTATGTTCAGCGGCAGGCACTTGTCAAAACCGCCCGCTTGAGTCAGCATCCATTTTGGTTGCAGCCCTGTGTGCTATGGGCGACACAGATAGAGCGGCAACAAAGCCAGAACCGGTCAGTTAAGATACAGGGCGGCTGCGGCAATCTGGTTTGGCCGGAACTCAGGGAGGCATGATGCTTAGAACCATACGCGACTATCTCAGACTACTGCTGTTCTTTGTGGGGGTGCTGGCGGGGATTCAGCTCCCCGGCTTTGTCGATCAATATGGCAAGAGCCTGCAGGCCCACCTGAGCGAGATCCAAACCCAATTGGCCGGGTTTCAGCGCGATGCCGACCGTTTCTTCGGTGGCGATCTGGATAAGCTTATCGCCCACTATGTGACCAACAAAGATCCGGTATTTACCTCCGGCGGCGACAAGCTCAACGCCATGGTAGAACGCCGCTCCGAGTTGCAGCAGGCCTTGGCCGACTTCCGCGAGAGTCTCTACAGCCCCTACCTGCAACTAGCCTTTGCGCCACAGGCGGATATCCGCCGCGAAGTCTGGGACAACTACAGCCACAATATTCTGCTCAAGGGCGATGCCATTGCCATTGGCCTACTCAGTGGCTTGCTGCTCGCAGCCTCGGCCGAACTGCTGCTCAGCTTATGCTGGCTGGCGTTGCGGACGCTGTTTCGGCGCCGGCCGGCTGCCGCCTGATTGCCCCTGTAGAATGTCTGTGTTTGTCCATTCCATTAACGGCTATGATGGTTTGTAATTCCCACTGAAAGGACAAATACCATGATTGCACAAGGTCAAGCTCTGCCGGATGCCACTCTGAGCCAACTCGCTAAAGAGGGCATGATCAACCACAAGGTTAAGGAACTGTTTGCCGGCAAGAAGGCCGTGCTGTTTGCTGTTCCCGGTGCCTTTACCCCCACCTGCTCCGAGGCTCACCTGCCGGGTTATGTGGTGCTAGCCGATGAACTCAAGACCAAGGGCGTCGATATCATTGCCTGTGTATCGGTCAACGATGCCTTTGTGATGAAAGCCTGGGGTGAAGCCCAAAACGCCGGTGAGATCATAATGTTGGCCGATGGTGATGGTGCCTTCACCAAGGCACTGGGGCTGGAAATGGACACTGGCGCCTTCGGAGGCTTACGCTCGCAGCGCTATGCCATGGTGATAGACGATGGCGTGGTTTCTTTGTTGAATGTGGAAGCGCCCAAGACTTTCGAAGTCAGCAAGGCCGAAACCATACTGGCGAGTCTCCAATAGCGACTCAGGCGGCTTTAATGCCGAGATTCTGTTCTATCTCGGCGACACCTGCAGCCACTTGAGAGGCAATTGCCTGCCCCTGCTCTGAGGCGGTGATCGCCTGGCTGCGCAGCTGTTCCATGGCGCTGGAGAAGGATTGCAGATGCGCCAGCTGTGACTGGGCATACTCAGTACCCTGCTGGGTCCCGCTCGCCATGGCAAAAGCCTGCTGTCTCACCTCCTGCGCCAGTTGTTTCAGGATCTCGGCTCTCTGTCTCTGCCTGTCGGTCGCCTCGGCTATGCCATCCATACTCTGCCCCAGACTCTTGTTGGCATTGGTGAGCCGATTGAGAATGGCACCTATCTCATCGAGCGAGCTCTGGGTGCGACTGGAAAGGCTGCGCACCTCATCGGCCACCACGGCAAAGCCTCGGCCCTGCTCACCGGCACGGGCGGCTTCTATGGCGGCATTGAGCGCCAACAGATTTGTCTGCCCGGCGATATTGCCTATCACGTCGATAATTCCCGCCACAGCCGCCACTGAATCATCCAGACTGGCGAGCGCTTGATGACACTCGGCAACGGCGGTGCGGGTTGAATCTGTAGCTTCCAGCATCTGCTGCGCTTCGAGTTCACTCTGGTGCATCTGTTCGGCGGTATTGCCGGCACGGGTGGCCAGCGAAGCTGAGCTGTCACTCACCAGTCCGGCCAATTCACTGAGCTCCAGCGTTTGCTGCCTAGCCTGATCCACCACTTGTTGGGTCTCGCGGGTACTGCCGGCCATTTCACTGATTTTTTGCACCAGGGCCGATAGGCTTTGGGAGATACGCGCCAATTGCTGCCGCTGCTGCTCATCCTCGGACTCGAAACGATTCAGCAGAGCATTGAAGTGGGCGGCTATCTGGCCGGTTTCACAGCGGCGACTGATATTGAGGCGCTCGCGGGTATTGGACTCACTCAGTTGACTGAAGGCGGCGTTGAGCAGTTGCAACGGCTTCACCACCCTGAGCTGCTGCAAAATCAAATAAGCCACGGCAAATAAGGCCAGCACCGCCAAAGCCAGATAGAGCCAAAGCTGCAGCTCGTGTTTGAGCTTGTCGGTACGTTGTTGCTGCTCAGCGGCCATGGTCAGCAAGTTCTGCTGCAACTTGTGCATATCGGCGCGCAGCGCATCCTGCATCTGACGGTTATCCAACAGTTGCTGCTCGGTATTGGTCACTTCCTTGGCGTAGCGACTGCTGAGACTCAGAAGTTCGGCGCGGTAGCTCTCGCCTATCTCCTCGCGCTCGGGTTCATCGTCACCCAGGGCAAATTCATCGGCCTCTACTGTGCGATAGAGACCAAGCAGTGGCAAGGCGCTGAGTCTGTCATGCCAGTCGGCCAATTGAGTTATGGTGCTGTCGAGGTAAGGCTTGAGTCTTTGCTCCCGTCCGAGCAGGTAATCCTGGGTCAGCTGTGACAACTGGTAAACCAACGGCGGAAGCTCCCGACTGAGCTGCAAGTATTCATGCGCCACTTGTGGCGCCGTTGCCAGCCCTTGATCGCCGTAATCCGCCAGGCGCTTGTTGTTGTCCAACATTTCGGTTTCGGCATGGGCCAACAGCTGCCTGGGATTTCCGGCCAACTTGCCGGCGGCGCGGTATTTGCCATCCAGAGCCGTCACCAATTGCGCCAGCTCCTGTGCCAACTGTGAATCTGCCGGCAAACGGTCATGAATATCATTGAGCTGGGCTCTGGCCTGTTCCAATCGCCCGGCATCGCCACTGGCGAGATACTTATCCAAATTGGCACGGATATCCACCAAAAATTCTTGCTGCAAGCCTTGCAGCGTCTGGCTCTGCAGTTCTGCCTCTTGTCTCTGTTCACTGCTCCAGAGCACCAGTGAGGCGAGCAAGGCCGCCAACAAGAGCAACAACGCCGAAGCGCCGAGAGAAAGGGTGGAAATCTTCATGGCAAACTGCGCCCAATTGATTGAACTGAGCGCAGTTTATGACTGGAGCATGACAGTTGAATGACAATCGGCAATAAAGCGTATGGCGTGTTAATCTCGCGGCAACCACACCTGAGCGTGCAGCCCACCCTGGGGGCGATTGCTGAGAATGACCTTGCCCTGATGCCTGTCTATGATGCGTTTGATGATCGCCAGTCCCAACCCTGAGCCAACGCTGCCGCGGGCGCTGTCACCTTGGGTAAAGGGCTGAAACAGCTTGGGGATCTGGCTCTCGGCAATACCCGGGCCATTGTCTTCCACACTAAAACCTATGCGGTGTTTTTCCACTTGGGAAGCGATACGGATCCAGCCGCGCCCATAGCGGAAGGCGTTTTCCACCAGATTGCCGATCACCCGCTTGATGGCCAGGCTCTGCATCGGCACTTCGGGGCACTCGGCCAGTACCAGCTCTATTTCACCGACTCTGTTACTCTCGGCCTGGGCCACTTCGCGGATTAAACGGTTGATCTGTTCCGGCTCGCGAATGCTCTCCTGATCCTGGCGGATATAGGCGATAAACTGATTGATGATGGCATCCATGTCTTCAATGTCTTTGACTATGCCCTCCTGCAGGTAGGCATCGTCGTCCACCATCATCTCGGAAGCCAGACGAATTCGGGTCAGGGGAGTTCTAAGGTCGTGGGAAATCCCCGCCATCAGCAGCGCCCTGTCCTGCTCCAGCTGTTTCATACTCTGGGACATACGGTTGAAGGCATTGGTCACTTCGACGAGCTCACTGGAGCCGGTCAACGGCAGCGGGTCAGGGAAATTGCCTCTGGAAACTGAGATAGCCGCCTTTTGCAGCCGCCGCAGCGGCCGGTTCTGTTGCCGGGCAAACCACCAACCACCGGCGACACTCAAGGCGCCTATCACCAGCAGATAGAGGTTAAGGGGCGACAGGGCATTTTCGTTCCAGCCATTGAGGGGAACCTTGATCCAGATAGAGGGAGCCTGAGGTGGGCGGATCCAGATCTGCAGCAGATTGCTCTGTGCAATACGCACTTCGGCCGGGCCACCGAGATATTCCGACATCTGGGCTGAGAGGAAACCATAGTAGGTCGCCCGCTCGATACCAGCTTCCCTGGCCTGTTTCTGGTTATAGACATGCATGCCATCGTCGCGCACCTTGGCATTGAGTGCATCCACTATGGTGAGGTGTTCACGGCCCACCTCGACCCCATCGACAAACAACAGATTGATCTGGCGGGCGATAAGCTGGTTGATCTGCTGGTAACTGGGCTTAATGAAATAAACCGTCACAGTCAAATAGGAGACCAGCTGATTGATCAGCAGCAGACAGCCTATCAGCATGACCGTTTGGCTGAAGGCACTCCTGGGCAACAGGCGTTGCCACCAGCGCAGCTTCATTTACGGGCGGCACCATCTGGCACAAACACGTACCCCAGGCCCCAAACCGTTTGGATATAGCGCGGGTTGGCGGGATCCTTTTCAATCAGCCGCCTAAGCCGGGAAACCTGAACGTCGATGGAACGCTCCAACGCCGAATAGTCACGGCCACGGGCCAGATTCATCAGCTTGTCGCGGGACAAAGGCTCCCTGGGGTGGGTCACCAACACCTTGAGCACGGCAAATTCACCACTGGTGAGGGCGATGGACTCTTCATTGTGGTACATCTCGCGGGTAGCCAGGTTGAGACTGAACTCGCCGAAACTGACCATCTCTTCCTGCTGCGAAGGCGCGCCGGGGATCTCCTGCACCTGACGGCGCATCACCGCCTTGATCCGTGCCAGCAATTCTCTGGGGTTGAAGGGTTTTGGCAGATAGTCATCGGCACCGAGCTCCAGGCCTATGATGCGGTCGACTTCATCGCCCTTGGCGGTCAGCATCACTATCGGCAGTGGGTTGCCCTGTTGTCGCAAGCGGCGGCAGATGGACAGGCCATCTTCTCCCGGCAACATAAGGTCGAGCACCAGCAGGTGAAAGTTCTCCCGCTCCAGCAAGCGATCCATCTGCTCTGCATTGGCGGCGCTGCGTACCTGATAGCCTTGTTCCATCAGATAGCGCTCCAGCAAGGCCCGCAGCCTCATATCATCATCGACAACCAGAATCTTGGAGGTTTCTTGTCCCATGGGCTATTCCTCGAGTGCCAAGCCTGAAACTTGCACAATAGTATCTGAAAAAGTGGCCAAATATCTTAAATTTAGCCATTTTGATACCAAAAATCACCCGAGACTTTGTAACAGTAGTTGATCTTCTGTTGCACCTCAGTGAGAACGGGCCAAGTCGGCGGCCGTGAGGCTGACCCCTTTAATCTGGGCGAAGAGCGACATACCGGGTTGCAACGCCAGCTCCTCAAGGGCCCAGCGGGTAATATTGGCCCACAGCGGCATACCCGCCAGCCTCAGCCTGAGCTGCACATAGTCGCGGCTGTCGACCCGGCTCACCTCTTCCAGGGTTACCGGCAGGATATTGCGAATACTGCTGCCGCTCGGCACCTGCAGGCACACAGAGACCTGGTTGCTGTGAACCCGCACCCGTATCGGCTTATCCTGTTTGGGCAACAGTTCATTGACCCACAAGCTGTTGCCATCGGCGAGCTGCAAACGGGTCATGGCATATTCGGGATGACTCTCGGCCACAGTGGCATGCAGCAAGGAGCTTTGCTCCTGAGCACTGAGCCAGGGTCTCAGCTCGTCACTGTCCCACACCTGTTCCAGCGGGCCACTGAGGACGCAGCGGCCCTTGTCCAGCACCAGCATCTGATCCGCCAGTTGCAGAATTTCATCCAGACTGTGGCTGACATAGATAATCGGCAGCTTAAGTTCGGCGGTGAGCCGCTGTAAGTAGGGCAACAGCTCGCGCTTGCGCGGTAAGTCGAGCGATGCCAGCGGTTCATCCATCAAGAGGATCTCTGGGCGGGTCAGCAAGGCCCGGCCTATGGCGACCCGCTGCTTTTCCCCGCCGGAGAGGGTAAAGGGAAAACGGTCGAGCAGTTTCTCCAGCCCCAAGAGTTGTACCACGGTATCAAACTCGCGACTGTCTTTATCCTTGCGGCCATAGTTGAGATTGCCGCGCACCCGATAGTGGGGAAACAACCTGGCATCCTGAAACACAAAGCCGGCGTTACGCCGCTCAGGCGGCAGATTGATCTTCTTTTCTTTATGAAACAGCCAGCGCTCTCCCAAGCGGATCTCACCGGCATCCGGCGTTGCCAAACCGCCGAGAATATTGACCAGCGAGGTCTTGCCGGCGCCCGAGCGGCCAAAGACGGCGCTGACCCCGGAGAGGGGTAATTCTGTGTCAACATCCAGCAGGGTTTGCCCCAGCTGTTGCCTGATAGCGATTTTCAGCATTGTCCCAGCGTCCTCTGTTGCGCCCGCTTGCTGAGCCATTGGGAAGCGATCAGCGAGGCCAGTGAAATCAATATCGCAATCACACACAGCCTGGCGGCCTCGGCCTCGGCGCCCGGGGTCTCGATAAAGGAGTACATGGCCAAGGGAATGGTGCGGGTTTCACCTGGTATATTGGAAACAAAGGTAATGGTGGAACCGAACTCCCCGAGGCTGCGGGCAAAGGCCAGCACCATGCCCGAGACTATGCCGGGTGCGGTCAGCGGCAAGCTAATGGTGAAGAAGACCTTGAGCCGGCCGGCGCCCAAGGTGCGCGCCGCCTGCTCCAGACGCACATCCACCCCTTCGAGCGCCTGACGAATGGCACGAACCATTAACGGGAATGACACCACCGCAGCTGCCAGTGCGGCGCCGCGCCAGCTGAAACTAAAGCTGAAGCCAAAAGTGTCATAGAGCCAGCCACCGAGAAAACCGCTGCGGCCCATGGAGACCAGCAACAAATACCCTATGACCACAGGTGGCAGCACCAGTGGCAGATGGATCAGGCTATCGAGCACAGACTTGCCGGGGAACTCCAGCCGCGCCAGCACCCAGGCACACAAAATGCCGAGCGGCAGGCTGCAGAGCACGGCCACAGTGGACACCTTGAGACTGAGCAGCAAGGCGGCCACTTCATAGTCGGTCAACAAGCTCAAAGTCAGGATCTCAGTTTACGCCGAAGCCGTATTTGGCAAATACCGCCTTGGCAGCGTCGGACTGCAGGAATTGATAGAAACCTTCGGCGCCTTTGCTGTGCTCTTTACCCACCAGTGCCATGGGATAGCTGATTGGCTTGTGAGTCTCTTGGGGGAATACCGCCAGCTGTTTTACCCCTTTGGCCACTTTGGCATCTGTGGAATAGACAATCCCCAGAGATGACTCGCCACGTTCGACCAACGCCAAGGCGCCGCGAACACTATTGGCTCTGGCAAGCAGAGGTTCGGCCTGTTGCCACAAACCTAAATTTTCCAGCGCTTGCTTGGCATAGCGACCGGCCGGCACATGATCAGGATCGCCAACCGCCATCCGGCTGTTACCCAATGCCTGTTTGAGATCCCAGGAAGCCGAGATTTCAACCTGGTTCAGCGCACTGCTTTTCGGTGCAATCAGCACCAGCGTGTTACGCAGCAGAGTAACCCGGCTGCCGGCGTCGATGGCCTTGTTTTCATCGAGATAGTCCATCCATTTCTGGTTGGCCGACAGAAACAGCTCGGCGGGCGCACCTTGGGCAATCTGGCGTGCCAGCGTCGAAGAGGAAGCAAAAGAGAACACGGTTTCAGTGTCATGCTTGCGGTCATATTCGGCGCCCAGTTCATTCATGGCATTGGTGAGTGAGGCGGCGGCAAAAACGGTAACTTTTTCCTTGGCACTGACGTTAAAGGCCAACAACAGCCCCAGAGCCAGGCTCAGGGCAGGACGGAACAGGGACTTCATAACGACTCCTTGATGAGATATATGCACTATTTGACACTGCCAACGTTATATACATAGTTATATAACGATAAGCAAGCCTGTGATCGTCAGTGAGTGATCCCTGTGGTCTTTATCAGCGCAATAAGGGAGAATAACCCCGACACTGATAAGGAATATGCCATGGATCTCAAAGCCCTGTTGACTCTCAACAATGCCGATAAACTGTTTGCCAATCCCAAGCGCATTGCGCTGTTGAAGCAGATACGCATTACCGGCTCCATCAGCCAGGGAGCCAAACAGGCGGGCATCAGTTACAAGGCGGCCTGGGATGCGGTCAACGACATGAATCTGCAAGCCCCTCAGCCTGTGGTCAGCAGTGAAAAGGGCGGCAAGGGCGGTGGCGGCGCCAAGTTGACCGAGTTTGGCGAGCGTCTGCTGAAGCTCTACGAACTGATGGATCAGATGCAGGACATGGTGCTCAAGGCGCTGTTGGATGCGGCCGTTCCCATGGATAACCTGCTGGATCTGATGGCACACTTCTCGCTCAAGACCAGCGCCCGCAATCAACTGGCCGGTGAAGTTATTGCGCTCAAGGATGATTCTCTCAATGACAATGTCAGGGTCAAGTTGGCCGGTGGACAGGAGATAGATGCCGCCATCACCCATGCCAGCACTGACAAACTGGGGTTGCATATCGGCAAGAAGGTATTGCTGCTGTTCAAGGCTCCCGCTGTCAGTATCCACTCGCTGCAGCAGCCCCTCAGCAGTGGCAACCGCCTCAAAGGCCAGTTGTTGCAAATCAAACGCGATACCCAGCGCAGCGAAATTACCCTGGATATCGGCGGCAACGACCGCCTCTACGCTTCGGTATGTAACGACAGCATTGAGGGCTTGCCATTGGCTCTGGGCGATCATCTACAAGCCTGCTTCGAGCCGGGGCAGACACTCATCGCCTGTGTTAAATGACAAACAAAGGCATCCTGTTTATCCCATTGGCAAGAAGGCGCACTTGCAAGCACGCCTGAGTTCTGTAAATCTTCTGCATTATTGGCATCGGCGCCTGGCGCCATCAGCAGTTGACCGAATAAATCGATGAAAGCCCATTTGATTACCCGTAAGGGCTGGGAAGCCCTGGATAAAGAACTCAAATACCTGTGGAAGGAATACCGCCCCGAGATCACCCTAAAAGTGCAAGAGGCCGCGGCCCAGGGCGATCGCTCCGAAAACGCAGATTACACCTACAACAAACGCTTGTTGCGGCAGATAGATCGCCGAATCCGCTATCTGGTTAAACGCTTGGAAGAGTTGAAGATTGTTGACTACTCACCGCAGCAGGAAGGAAAGGTGTTCTTCGGTGCTTGGGTCGAACTGGAAAATGACCAGGGCACTGTGGTGCGCTACCGGATTGTCGGCAAGGACGAGATAGACACTAAGAAAGGCTATATCACTATAGATTCCCCTATGGCCAGGGCCCTCATAGGTAAACAGGTTGACGATGAAGTTCAGGTGCAAACTCCATCAGGGGTCAAAGAGTGGTACATCAATGTGATCCAATACCAAGCGTTTGAAACAGAAACGCCAGAATAATCTCAATTTAACATTTTGTTATTGATAAAAATCCCTTGAAAAGGGTAGACTCCACCTGTTTGGCTCGAAGATGTGCAGGGAGATGCCTGCCGGGCCAGATTATTCAGCTTTCAACAAAGGAACAAGGAAGTGCAGACTCTCAGCAAATCCGATAAGAGTTATGGCGTAGCCGTGTGTCTTTCAGGCATTTTCGGCATCTTGGGCATACATCACTTTTACTGTGGCCGTATACTCCATGGCCTGTTCGATCTCGGTCTGGCAATAGTAGGTATTACGCTTATTTCAACCGACGAACCTACGTTGGTATTCACTGGAATGGCGGTACTTGCAGTCGATATTATCCACACTGTGATAGTCACTTTTATGTTACTGGTGGGAAGCTACAAAGATGGGCAGGGTAAGCTGATCACTTACCCGGGACAAAAGTTAACTTAAGGACAAACAATGACAATCGAAAATGAGCAACTGAGCGACAAGGGTTTCGTTCCTACTCTGCTGCTGTGCTTCTTCCTGGGTGGCTTCGGCGTACACCGTTTTTACACCGGCAAAATCGGCACCGGTCTGCTGATGTTGGTGACTCTGGGTGGCCTGGGTATCTGGACTCTGATCGACTTCGTTCGTATCGCCATCGGTAGTTTCCGTGACTCCGAAGGCCGACTGATCAAGTCAGCCTGATCCCTGAATGCCAGTGGTGCAAGCCACTGGCATCCATACTCACTCCTGCGAAAGCACTCTTCCCTTACTTAGCATCTCTTCCGCTTCCTGGCGTTCTTGCTCCCTTTGTGCCTGGGTGGTACATCTTCTGATCGGCATTCTTGAACCCGTCACTGTGACTTTTTCACAGCGATAACCATCACTGCGCTCCACATCTGCTTGAGCCTGCTGCGTTTCATTAGTACTGCTGCAAGCTCCCAGACAAAGCACCATAACCACTGCGGGAATACATCCTTTCATTAACTTTTTCCTGTAAAATTCTGCTGTCATTGCCAAACTACACAATTAATCGACAAGCAACAATTACGTTTCATTTGTCCAACAATGGCAAAGATACAAATTGGTGCGGCTTATTCGTTGCCAAAGCATCGACTATATTCGGCTATAGCGCGTTTTATCTGAATCTTGGCCCCAAAACCAAAGATCCATTTTTTAACATAAGTTGCGCGCCAAACCAGCATGGATACAAAGTGTCACATGGCAAAACTAAAATCCGCATGATGACAGTTTCACCCAAGAGGAATCTTATGACCCGCTTACTGATACTACTGCTGTGGCTGTTGCCTGTAGGCATAATGGCTGCACCATTTTCCGGTGAGTTGTTAATAGACAAGGCTTGTCCGCTGTTTCAATCGAAGAACAAGGGCACTAATCCCGGGCAGCTTTACAGCAGCCCAGGGCAGAGACTGGTGATAGTTGAGCGCCTCGGCCAAGACTCTCCCTCTTGGTTCAGGGTCAAGACCTCGGCGGTGCAATCACCACTGCGCTGGATTGCCGCTGATTGTGGCCAACTGCAAGCAGGCGCAATGCCAACTGAACCTCAAACCAAAAACGCCTGCAACCTGGCCGACAAATACGATAGCCATCTGCTGGCTCTGTCGTGGCAAAACGCCTTTTGCGAGTCAAGAGGTTCAGGTAAGGCCGAATGTCGCAGCCAGAGCGCCGATCGCTTCGATGCCAGTCATTTCAGCTTGCATGGCTTATGGCCCAATAAGCGTTCCTGCGGTATCAGCTATGGCTATTGCGGCAAGGTCAAACACAAGCCCGATAACTTCTGCGCTTATCCCGCCATTGAGTTGAGTGAAGCCTTATCCCAACGCCTGGGGCGCGTGATGCCCAGTCACGCCTACGGCAGCTGCCTGGAGCGGCACGAATGGTGGAAACACGGCAGCTGCCGGGATGAAAGTGCCGAAGCTTATTTTTCATTGGCACTCAGGCTAACGGCAGAGGTGAATCAGGCAACGCCCTTGCTTAATCTGCTGCAGCAAAATATCGGCACAAAAATAGCGACCGCTTCTTTGAGACAAGCGTTTCAGCAGAGCTTCGGCCCAGAGAGCGGCCACAAGCTGAGTCTTAAATGCCACCAGGGCATGCTGACCGAAATTCAACTCAGCCTTCCAGCCAAGATAGATAACAGCAATCTGAAGGCGCTGCTGGCGCAGGCGCCCAGAATTGCCCCAGGCAACTGTGGCAACTATATGCTCATCGATGCCGCCAACTGAGAGATTAGAGTGCCATTGTCAGCCGAATAATGCTGAATACAGCTCCCTGTGGGTCGTTGATCACCGCAAAGCGCCCCACATTGGGAATATCTGTTGGCGGCACACAAACCTTGCCGCCCAGTTCGGCCGCCCGACTGGCCATCACATCACAATCATCAACACTGAAATAGATCATCCAGTGGGGCGGCACATCGCCCCACAGCTCTGTCATTTCCAGCATGCCGCCAATGCCTTCATCACAACTCTCGCCATTGAGTAACCATTCTGTGTATTCAAAGTCGGCAGCGTTCTCACTGCGGCGCATCTGCCAGTTGAACACCTTGGGATAAAAAGTTTTGGCCAGTTCGGATTGCCGACAGGCGAGCTCTACCCAGCACAGAGTATTGGCTTCCCATTTACGTCCGGCACCAGGATGTTCGACACCTTGCCAAACCGAAAAATGGGCCCCTTCCGGGTCAGTAAACAGGGCCATTTTACCTGCGCTGCCAACTTCATGAGGGCCCATCAGAAGCTGGCCTCCGGCGGAGCTGACAGCTTCGATACACGCATTAATATCCTCCACCGCGAAATAAACCGCCCAGTGGCTGGGAACACCCTGCTGCTGCAATTCGGCGGGCAATTGATACATGGCACCTATATCCTCATGGGCCTGCTGCAACATGGTATAGGCGCCTTCCGGCATGGGGATATCTTCGGCCTGCCAACCAAAGAGTCGACAATAAAAGTGCTTGGCACTATTCCAGTCCTGCGTCCCCAACTCGACCCAGCAGGGTTCACCATTTCTGTATGCTGTAATCTTCATTACCCGATTCCCTTTCAATGTGAAGCTGTGGAGGCTGACCAAGGTCGGTTCCGTTTAAGGTAAACGCTAACAGAAATTATACCAAGCTGTATAGAAAGTGTTCGACGAGAGGAAAGGGTTAAGCCGTAAAGATGTAAAAAAAGCCGTAGTCTGTTAGTTGGCATAAGCTTCTCCCTGTCACTCCTCCCTGAGCGACGCAGTGTGCCAACTAACAGACTACGGCGGAACAATGAGACTCGATATCTCGTGCGTAAAAAGGATGCAAAAGGGGAATGGACCAAGCCCACTTTGCAGACTCGATACTAAAGAAAGCCCCCTAGGGGGCCTATCAGACAAATCCCAAGGGGGCTTGGATTTATTCCCAACGAAGGGAGACTTTTTGGTGTCACGCCTTATCGGCGGGCTGTTCGCTTACGGCCCCGCACCCGGCTGCGCCACATCCAAAAACCGGACAGCGCCATCAAGCAGGGCAAGAAACCCAACAGACACCAAAGAATTCGGGTTGTCAGGCCACCAAAAGTGCCGTAGTGCAATGGTCTGAAACTATCGACAAACTGGTATAGCGTCCCGGCAGTACGGACATCAAAACTGCTGCTGAGCTTGCCGGTCTGATCGTCGAAACTGATGATGGAACCAAAACGGCTGCGCAGTGGCCCCTTGTTATTTTGATGACCAAAGAAGTGCACTCCCGGATAA
The DNA here is from genome assembly GCF_009183365.2 of Shewanella algae. NCBI lineage: Bacteria > Pseudomonadati > Pseudomonadota > Gammaproteobacteria > Alteromonadales > Shewanellaceae > Shewanella > Shewanella algae. The sequence continues at coordinate 102,189 of NZ_CP068230.1, read as the reverse complement.
CTGGGGTCGGGTAAGCGTACATAGGTAGCGACAAACCCGGGCAACGCTTCTTGGGTGGCGGCCAGCATGGCATCAAAATCCAACTCTGCATTGTAGTAGCGCTTGGTCAGCACAAACTGGCTGTCGTCGTGGCCTCCGAACTCTTCATCAATGAAGTGATCTATGTTCCACCAGGCTCCGGTAAACCCCAGAATAAGGAAAACCGGCACACCGAGAATTCCCAACATTTTGTGGCCATCACTGAGCAGCAGGCGTAAGCCGCGGCCAAACCTCAGGGTAAACAGAGTGCGCCAAAAATGGCGATGCAGAACTATGCCGCTGAGCCCAAGCAGGATCAGCAGCACCGACACCAGTGCCGACAAGAGTAATCCCGCATGATCCAGCAGCAAGGTATAGTGCAGTTCAAGCAGCCAGTCGGTCAGCATATGTGTCATGGACATGGGCGGGCTGAGCAGTTCCCCCGTAGCGGGATCCAACCACAGCTTTTGCCACTCATAGCTGCCCATCTTGGCGACATAGAGACTATCGGCTTCCCCGTTGGTGGCAAACTCCCAACCGAGTATTTCATGCTCAGGCAGAGCCTGATCCGCATGCTTCAGCAGTTGTCCGAAGCCCAGCCGGGAATCGGCGCTGGCCAGCACCTGTTCAGGGCTAAGCCAGGCATCCAATTCGGCCTTGAACACCAATAGGCTGCCACTGAGCGCTATGATAAACAGCGGCACAGCGACAATCAGCCCCAGCAGCCCATGCCATTTCCACAGGAATCTACGCATAACAGCAGGACTTCCTTACCAGTGAACACTCAGACTGAGCTTGAACTGACGCCCCTCGCCAGGCATAACCCGCAATAAGCTGTCAGAGCCGGAATAGTAATCTTCATCCAGCAGATTGGTGACGATGAACTTGAGATCATAATCATCCCAGCTGTAGCCCAGATTGAGATCCACCAGAGTGTAAGCCGGCAGGAAGAAATCATCACCACTGTTCAATACCGACTGGGCGTTGCCCTGCTGCTTACCGTAGTGATTCACCCCGGCCGCCATACTCATGCCGGAAAGCATACCCTCATCTATGTTGTATTTGAGCCAGCCGCCCAAGGCATAACGGGGCACATTGGCAACCCAGTTGTCGTATTCGGCGTCCACCGCATGGGTATAAGCCGCATGACCGATAAACTGCAGTGAGTCGCTGACCAACCACTGCATGTCCAGTTCAGCCCCTTTACTGTTGAGTTCTCCGGAAGCTAGATAGGTAAAATTACCACCTACGTCCACATTGGCGATGGCGATATTCTTCTTGGTCAGATCATAGAGTGACAAAGTAGCATTGAGATCGCCATCGAGCGCCTTGGCCTTGAGGCCAACTTCCCACTGACTGCCCTCTTCCGGATCCAGCACTTTGCCATTGGCATCGACATAGGACTGAGGCGTGAAGGCTTCCGAGTAGCTGGCGAAGGCAACCCAATCGTCGTTGAAGGCGTAACTCAGCCCAGCTCGTGGACTGAGCTTATTCTCATATTCATCCACAGATGCTTGCTTGTATCTGTCGACCCTGGCCCCCAGCGTCATGCTCCAGTGGTCACCCCAGTCTATTTGATCCTGGAAATAGAGGCCGAAGATACGGTTTTCCACTTCTGATTCAGGGCCAAAGTTATTGAGTTCCTGATCCGGGAATACGCTGTAATCCGGATTATAGAGATTGATCACCGGGTACTGGCTGCCGAGGGCGCTGCGGGTCTTGAGATCCGACAGGAAAATATCCAACCCTGTAGTAAAGGTATGCTCTGTATCCCCGAGATAGAAACTGCCATTAAAGCCACTGTCTATCGCCCATGTCTGCCACTGGGTTTGATAGCTGAACTTGTACAGTGTCATGTCACCGCTGGTTGCATCATAGCTGCTGGGATAATAGAGGTTATTCCAGTCGCTGGAGGCATCCTGATACCTGAGGTTCTGACGAAAACTGATGTTATCCGTCAGTTGATAGCGAAACTCATAGCCTATTCGGTAGGTTTCATCCTCTATGGTGCCGGGATCCTTGATATTACCGTAGAAGAGTTCTGAAGGCAGTTGCCCAAGCTCGGATGGCAACACTGTCCCCTGGGCAGGTAGTGGCATTCCGGGTTGATTGCTGTCCTTGGTGTAGCTGGTCAGCAGGGTCAACATGGCTTTGTCACTCAGCTCGAAAGTGACGGATGGTGCAATAAAGACTCTATCCTGGCCATCGACATAATCCGTCTCATTGGCACCTTCCCGATAAGTCAGCCCCAAACGGCCATAGATATTGCCCTCTTCATTCAGCACTTGGTTGAGATCGGCATTCACTTCCCGATAGTCGTTGCTGCCAAGGCGTAAATCCAGATTGCCAAAGTCGCTACCGGTTGGCCTCTTGGTGACCAGGTTCACCATTCCGGCGATGGCTCCCGAACCATAGAGGGTGGATGACGGGCCCTTCATCACTTCCAGGGTTTCCAGGTTGGATTGCTCGACGTTGGCCCCCAAGCCGTTATCATTCAGCCTGAGACCATCCAGATAGATCTCTTTCGAAGCATCGAAACCGCGGATCCGGAAATAGTCATATCCCTTGTAATAACCACCAGGTTGCACCCCGGCAACGTTCTTAAGCGAATCCTGCAGTAACACGGCGCCCTGCTCGTCGAGGAAATTCTTCGACAATATCTGAATATTCTGCGGTGCCTTGAGCAGATTGAAATCACCCTTGGTAGTGGATGGGGAGGTGGCCTTTGTGGTCACGATAATCCTTTCGATACTGGTATCGGCGGCTTCCTCTGCACTCACTGCACTTGCCGACATCAGTGCCACAGTCAGCCCCGAGAGTATCGGTAAGCTGGATCTGGACATGGATTGAGATTTCCTTGGTTGAATGAATCAGCGCACGATACTAACACCAATGATAACGATTTGCGTTAACTTTAATTAGACAAACGTCAGTTAAGTGTAAAGTCGCCAAAAGGCTCACAAAGATACAAAAAGTAACAAAGGTAATCACAAGAAGGATGGGCGATTTTGGAGCGGGTGATGGGAATCGAACCCACGTATGCAGCTTGGGAAGCTGCCGTTCTACCATTGAACTACACCCGCACGAAATACTCGGCGTGGACGGTATAAATTACTGACTTTTATAGTCTTGTCAAGGTGGGGCCCTCTCATTCCCTTGAAAAAGAGAGCCGCTTCTCGCTTCAGGAATACTTGGGTAACATGCCGGCCATGGCCAACAGATGGCAGGCGGCCGTCAGCACCCCAAACAGCACTACTATGGCTATCAAAGGCGTACCACCCGGTACGCGAAAACCCGGGTTATCGGCAAACTGTTGCCTCGAGCGCCAAGCCATCAAGGCCGGCACTATTACAGCCCAAACCGTGGCCGCCAAGGCAGCGAAGCCGATGGCAACCAGGAAGCCATCTGGAAACAGCATACCTAGCAGAGTCGGAGGCAGAAAAGTCACCAAGGCGGTCTTGACCCTGCCGCTGCGACTGTCGTCAAAACCAAACAGATCTGCCAGATAGTCAAACAAGCCCAAGGTTACCCCAAGGAATGAAGACGCCACGGCCAGATTGGCAAACAGGGTGAGCATGGTGTTGAGCAGCGAGTTATCCATCACCTTGGACAAGGCGCCGACCAATACCCCCATATTGCCGCCCTGGGCAATAATGGCGCCGAATTCACCGCGGGAAATATTACCCATGGTTGCCACCAGCCAACACAGGTAGATAGCCAAGGCGATAAAGGTACCGACAAAAATCGCCTTGATTATGGTGCCCGGCTGTTTGCCGTAGTATTTCACCAGAGACGGCACATTGCCGTGGTAACCAAAACTGGCCAGACCGAAAGGAATGGCTGCCCACAGATATGAGCCATAGCTGCTCTCGCCATCAGGTAGCAGCAGCTTACTGGTATCAACGCCGATCAACAGATTGCCTATCGCCAGAAAGAAGCTGATGATCATCCCTCCCAGCATTATGGTAGTGATCCGATCCACGGCCTTGGTGCTGATAAGCACCACCAGCGCCAGCACCAGGGCAAACACCAAGGCGGCAAAACTCTGCGGCAGGCTGATATCCATACCTTCCAGGCTATGATTGACTATGGAGCCGCCGCCACTGATATAGGCGTAAGTGAGAATATAGAGCACGAAGGTTATCGAAGCGCCGTTAAGCACCCGCCAAAACTGCCCCAGGGTCTCCTTGGTGAGGGTGTCAAAGCTGGCGCCAGGCTCAAAATGCAGGTTGGTTTCCAGCAGCAGCAGCCCGGACATGAACATGCAGAACCACACCCCCAGCAGCATAAGCACAGAGTAGCCAAACCACATGCCGGCGCCTTCTACCGGCAGGGAAAACATCCCGGCACCGACTGTGGTCCCGGCGATGATCATGGCGCCGCCCAGCAAAGACGCCTTGGCAGGCGCCGCATTCATATGATTGGCCATCAGGCCTCCTGTTCGGCGGCGACGCTGTCGACTATGGTTTGCTTGACCTGTGGACGCAGCAGCTGGTTGGCATAATCCCGGGTTCGCTCTATATCATGGCGGGTATCTTCCTTGGTGAGATACCCCAGCTCTTTGAGCTTGATACTCAAGATGCCGTAGAGTTTCTTGTCGTAAAACTCGGGGGCTGTAATCCCATGCAGCGCGCCCAGACGACTGGCCAATTTATGGCTTTCGCGCTCCAAATCGCCACGCTCAATACCTGGGTGAGCGGCCAGCAAGTTAAGGATGATGGCGTAGCGCTGCAGGGTTTCGCTCATGGTTTCAGCCAGCAGCGCCAGCGGATTTATGCCAGCTTCCAGCACCCGGAAACCATCGGCTTCTTCGGCGACCAAACCTTTGGCAATGAAACGATCCAGCAGCTGATCGGCATAAGCACTGACATCGGCCTTACCCATAAACAGCTCGGCCTGCAGCAGAGGGTAGAAATCCTCAAGCACCGCCTGCATCTGAGCTCGGCTGCACTGCTCCAGGCGCACCAGGCAGCTGGCCAGCAAAGAAGGCACCATAAACAGGTGAATGATGTTGTTGCGATAGTAAGTCATGGTTACCGCGATCGACTCGTCGATTGAGATGATATCGCCCAGTTCATCTTCCTGAACCGTGAACTTATTCAGCTCCAGACCTTGTTGCAGCAACTGCTTACCGTCGCCCTCAGCGACAGAAGTATACTGGGTATATGGCACTTCCTTGAGCAGATCCAGATACAAGTCCAACTGACGTTCCAACTGGCTTCGCTCCAGCGCATTCTGCTCTGATGACAAGAGTACCAGGCTGGTAAGAGTCACGGCGCTGGCTGCTGCGGCATCGTTGATATGAGTCATCACCCTATTGGCCAGAGTATTAACCGCCGGGGTCAGCCAGCTGGGTTTCTGCTCGGGATCGGCCGCCACTTCTTCGCGCCAGTTGGGCGCCGCTTCACTGAGGAAATTCTGCAGCGTCACAGGCTCACCAAAGTTCACATAACCCTGACCGAAATTGCCCAGCTTACGCAAGGCGCCAACCACCTGCCAAACAGATTCTTTCTGCTTCTTCTTGCCGCTGAGTTCTTTGTGGTAAGTGGCCACTTCCATGACATGGTCGTAGCCCAGGTACACGGGCACCAGAGTCACCGGCCGTTCAATGCCCCGCAGCACAGAGTTAACTGTCATCGCCAGCATCCCTGTCTTGGGTGACAACAGCCGTCCGGTACGGGAGCGGCCACCTTCGGTGAAGTATTCAACCGAATAGCCTTTGGCAAACAGCTGATCCAGATACTCGCGGAACACAGCGGTATAGAGCTTGTTACCGTTGAAGCTGCGGCGGATGAAGAAAGCACCACCACGGCGGAACATGGGCCCGGCGGGCCAGAAGTTCAAGTTGATACCGGCGGCTATGTGGGGCGGAACCATACCCTGAAAATAGAGAATATAGGAGAGCAGCAGGTAATCCATATGACTGCGGTGGCAAGGCACATAAACTATCTCATGGCCATCGTGGTGCAGCTGGCGTATCTGCTCGGCGCCCTTGATGTTGATCCCCTTGTAGAGCTTGTTCCACAACCAGGTGAGGATCCGCTCGGCAATACGCACCAGGCTGTCTGAATAGTGGGCGGCAATCTCATCGAGATATTCTTCCGCCATCTCCCGGGCTCTGGCCTCGGGGATCTTCTTGGCAGCGGCCTCTTCTTTAATCGCCTTTTTCAGCGTTTCCGAGCGCAGCAACTCATTGAACAGAGCCTGACGGTTGGGCAGCACGGGTCCTGTCATCACCTTGCGTTGCCGGCGGAAATGTACCCTGGCCACCCGTGACAACTTATGGGCAATAGCCTTGTCGGTCCCATGTTCATCGGCCATCAGCCGCAACGACACGGCATTGGAAAACTGCACAAAGTTGTCGCGCCCCAGAAACAGGATCATCAGAAACTTGCGCAGCCAAGTGGGATTTTCCCGCTCAAATACGGCGGCACGCATGCTGTCATCTTCCTTACCCGGAGTGCGGCCCCAATAGAGGCTCACTGGCACCAATTGAATATCCAGTTGTGGATTGGCCTGATGCAGGTTCAGCAGAGAAGTGAAACAGCTGAGAAATGGCTTGTTGCTCTTGCGCTTGCCGAATAGGGGCTTGGCTCCTTCCAGGCAGACGACTCGGGGAACGGTAATATCATCAACCTTGAGTGCCTCATAAGGACAAGGCAAACCAAACTTACGGGTGACTTCCGCCAATGCCGCAATATCACTGACAGATTCCGTCTTCATTACATAGGCCATCGGCTTGGCCGGATCCAGGTTCAAATCGGCGAAAGGATCCTGAGGCACCACAGTGGTATGCACCAGCTTGCTTTGGAGCCAGCGAAGAGATTTAAACCAGAATGAATCTTGTTTGGACATGTTTTTTTCAGTGTCTGAGCCACAATCAATAGCCCAATAGAATACCAGAATTTCCTGAACCTTAGCTAGGGAAGGTGCGAACCGGCCCCGGCAGTTCCTCTGGCCAATGCCTTGAACTCCCCATGCTGCATGGGCCAAGCCGTTAAAACCAAAGCACCGAATGGCTTACTTAGCCACTCCCTAAAAGTTTCAGTTTTGGTTAATACTTGCACTGATAAAAATACTGTATATACTGACAGGTACTGTATGAAAAAACAGGAATCACCATGAGACCACTGACACCGCGCCAGGCACAGATTCTGGAACTGATTAAACGCAATATAGCCGACACCGGCATGCCGCCAACCCGGGCCGAAATTGCCACCCGGCTGGGCTTCAAGAGCGCCAATGCCGCCGAGGAACACCTCAAGGCATTGGCCAAGAAAGGCTGTATTGAGATCATGCCAGGCACCTCTCGTGGTATTCGCCTGCCTCATGATGAACAAGCGGAGTCAGAAACAGGCTTGCCCCTGATTGGTCAGGTTGCCGCCGGTGAACCCATACTGGCACAGGAACACGTTGAGCAGTATTACCAGGTCGACCCTGGCATGTTCCACCCCAATGCCGACTTTCTGCTACGGGTACGCGGCGACAGCATGAAGAACATAGGTATTCTCGAAGGTGATCTCCTGGCGGTTCACAAGGTACAGGAAGCCCGTAACGGTCAAGTCGTGGTGGCCAGGGTTGAAGACGATGTAACTGTGAAACGCTTTGAAAAGAAAGGTAATGTGGTTTATCTACATGCCGAGAACGAGGCTTACTCCCCAATCAAAGTCGACCTGACTTTCCAGCCATTGACCATTGAAGGACTGGCGGTAGGGATAATACGCAATGGAGACTGGCTATGAGCATAATGACAGGCAACGCCCCAAGACACCCAGGCCTGTGGACAGACACCAGTATTGCCGGCAATCAACCTTGGCAACATACCGGCATCTCCAGCTTGGCCAGCCATAGCCAGGGACGTCAGGAATTATTGCGCCTCTGCCCTCAATTGGCGCAATTGAGTCAACAGGGACGCTGGATAGTCTTGATTAACGCCCCGGCCAGCATAGGTTACAAAGAAACCTTAGCAAGGGCCGGTGTCAGAATGGATAGAGTACTCTTGGTGCGCACCAAGGATGAAGTAGAAGCCTTGTGGGCAACGGAAAGAGCCCTGACCAACGGCACCTCCAGTGCAGTGATCAGTTGGATAGACAGCCTGGATGCCCGTGATAACCGCCGATTGCAGCTGGTCGCCCGTAACGCCAGAGCCATGGGCATAGTGTTGGAAACGGGACAGCAGGCGAAAGAGGTGGATAACCACCTCAACGAACTTACCCACTCCATCCATTGATTGTGTTTAAAGGCCATCCCTGGGATGGCCTTTTTTCTGTGCCTTTTTGGTGCAATGCCTTCCCCTGTCAATCGGCGGCAAACCGCGCAGCTCTGCTACTCACACAGAATTCACCTCTGGATTAACAGACGCTTTTTTTTCATATAGTTAGAAAACATCGTGATCTTGATCAATATTTAATCTACAAGTAATGTAAGAACAACGATTGTGTTATCTCCATGCAATTCGTCGTAGGTTGACCGCCCCATTTCGATTCATAGCGAGTGGTGCCGTCGCCGGAAATGCTGAGTATATTCAGCGGTAAGTGCAACAGTGGTCACCACCTGTATACCTAGAGCTAAGTGAAACCGCCGCCGCACTTTGAAGTCATCGTTGCTTTTTTGGGAACTGAAGAGTTTGCATAGAGCAAAGACTTACTGTGTGACTCTTCTTTGTAGTTGCGAATGCAATTGACAGAGGAGATGTCTTGTGAAGCAATGGCTGTGTGTTTTGCTGACCTTGTTGTGCGTCAGCTTGTTGTCTCCAGGCGCTCAGGCAGATATGCCCTTGAATATGACTCAAGGGGTAACTGAGATCAGTGGCAAGGTGTATCACCTGCACATGATCATTCTTTATATCTGTTGCGCCATAGGTTTGGTCGTATTCGGCGTGATGATCTACGCCATGCTCAACCATAGGAAGTCCAAAGGGGCAGTCGCGTCCCAATTCCATGAAAGTACCAAGGTAGAAATTGCCTGGACGCTTATCCCCTTTTTAATCCTGATCCTGATGGCAATCCCCGCAACCAAAACGCTGATTGCCATGGAAGATCCCAGTGATGCCGACCTGACGGTCAAGATCACCGGCTCGCAATGGAAATGGCACTACAGCTATTTCGGCGAAGACATCGACTTCTTCAGCATATTGGCAACGCCGAGATCCCAGATAGAAGGCCAGGAAGCCAAGGGCGAGCACTACTTACTTGAAGTCGACAAGCCTTTGGTATTGCCCATCAATCGCAAAGTCCGATTCCTGATGACCTCAGATGATGTGATCCACTCCTGGTGGGTGCCCGCCTTTGCCGTCAAAAAAGACGCCAATCCCGGTTTTATTAACGAAGCCTGGACCCGGGTGGACAAACCGGGGATCTACCGCGGCCAATGTGCCGAGCTTTGCGGTAAAGACCACGGCTTTATGCCGATTGTGGTGAAGGTACTGGCAGAAGATGAGTTTGACGCCTGGATGGCGGAACAGAAACAAGCCGCGGCTACGGCCGCCGAAGAAGCTCAGGCGGCCCTCAGTGAGACCATGAGCCATGATGAGGCCATGGCGCTTGGCGAACAGATCTATATGGCGCGTTGCGCCGCCTGTCATCAGCCCAACGGCGCCGGACTTCAAGGGGTGTTCCCGGCGCTCAAGGGCAGTGCTATTGCCATAGGCCCAATCGCTGCCCATCTGGACATAGTGATCCATGGCAAGACAGGCACCGCCATGCAGGCCTTCGGCAAACAGATAACCGCCAAGGAACTGGCTGCTGTGGTGACCTATGAGCGTAATGCCTGGGGCAATAATACAGGCGACACTGTGCAAGCCGCCGACGTCAATAACCACGGGCAGTAGGGGGAGAAGATGAACTCATTCAGTCAAGATGCCGAAGCCGGCGTTCAGGAAATCGCTGAACAGGAACACCAGCATCATCACGCCCCCAAGGGGATCATGCGCTGGTTGCTGACCACCAACCATAAAGACATAGGCACACTCTATCTCTGGTTCAGCTTCATCATGTTCCTGATAGGGGGCGCCATGGCCATGGTGATCCGTGCTGAATTATTCCAGCCCGGATTGCAACTGGTCGAGCCCAACTTCTTTAACCAAATGACCACAGTTCATGGCCTTATCATGGTTTTTGGCGCCGTGATGCCGGCCTTTACCGGTCTGGCCAACTGGTTGATCCCCATGATGATAGGTGCGCCGGATATGGCGCTGCCGAGGATGAACAACTGGAGCTTCTGGATTTTGCCCTTCGCCTTCTTAATCCTGCTTAGCTCATTGTTTATGGAAGGTGGCGGCCCCAATTTTGGCTGGACCTTCTATGCCCCATTGTCGACCACTTATAGTGCCGACAGCACAGCCTTGTTTGTTTTTTCAATACATATCATGGGGATAAGCTCAATCATGGGAGCGATCAACGTGATAGTCACCATAGTGAATCTGCGCGCACCTGGCATGAACTGGATGAAGCTGCCCCTGTTCGTCTGGACCTGGCTTATCACCGCATTCCTTCTGATAGCCGTTATGCCGGTATTGGCTGGTGCCGTGACCATGGTACTCACAGACAAATTCTTCGGCACCAGCTTCTTCGATGCCGCCGGCGGCGGAGATCCTGTGATGTTCCAGCATATTTTCTGGTTCTTCGGCCACCCCGAGGTGTACATAATGATCTTGCCGTCATTCGGCATCATCTCGGCCATCATTCCGGCATTCAGTCGCAAACCTTTGTTTGGCTACGCCTCAATGGTCTACGCCACCGCCAGCATCGCAATCCTCTCCTTCCTGGTGTGGGCACACCACATGTTCACCACAGGTATGCCTGTCTTTGCCGAACTCTTCTTTATGTACTGCACCATGCTGATTGCTGTGCCAACCGGGGTCAAGGTATTCAACTGGGTTGCCACCATGTGGCGGGGATCCATCAGCTTTGAAGCCCCTATGATGTTCGCCTGTGCCTTTATTATTCTCTTCACCATAGGCGGCTTCTCCGGCCTGATGTTGGCAATCACCCCAGCCGACTTCCAATACCATGACACTTACTTTGTGGTTGCCCATTTCCATTATGTGCTGGTCACCGGCGCCATCTTCTCCATCATGGCCGCCGCCTATTACTGGCTACCCAAGTGGACCGGGCATATGTACAGCGAGACCTTGGCCAAGTGGCATTTCTGGTGCTCGGTCATTTCGGTCAATGTGTTGTTCTTCCCGATGCATTTCCTCGGGCTGGCCGGTATGCCCAGACGCATCCCCGACTACTCGGTGCAGTTTGCCGATGTCAATCAGATTGTCTCCATTGGCGGTTTTGCCTTTGGCCTGTCACAGCTGATATTTCTGGTACTGGTGATCAAGTGTATTCGTGGTGGCGCCCAGGCTCCGGCCAAACCTTGGGAAGGAGCCCAGGGGCTTGAGTGGACACTCCCAAGTCCGGCGCCTTATCACACCTTCAGCACTCCGCCGGAGATTAAGTGATATGACAGACTCCCGCCCCGACAACCGTAAACTGGTACGCCTGCTGCTGCTTGGCGCCGTAGCCATGTTCGGCTTCGGCTTTGCCCTGGTGCCGCTCTATGACGTGCTTTGTCAGCAGTTGGGGATCAATGGCAAGACCAACACCAGCGCCGCCACTTATAGTGCCCAAGTGGATAACAGCCGCTTGGTCACTGTGGAGTTTATCTCTCAGGTGGCCAAGGGAATGCCGTGGGAGTTCAAGCCGGAAGTGACCCGTATCAAGGTGCATCCCGGCCAGTTGACCCATACCCGCTTTCTGGCCCGCAACCTGTCACACCAATACAAGATAGGTCAGGCAATCCCTTCCGTTTCACCGGGACAAGGCGCCGCCTACTTCAATAAAACCGAGTGCTTCTGTTTCAATCAGCAGCCGCTGGCTGCCGATGCCAGTGCCGAGCTGCCGCTGGTGTTTTACGTGGATCCGGACCTGCCGGACTCCATCAGCACTCTGACCCTCTCTTACACCCTCTATGACATCACGGATAGACAGATATCCGATGCCCTGGAGCAAGGAGCAGCGAAATGACCAGTAAACATGAACACTATTATGTTCCGGCTCAAAGCGCCTGGCCGATTGTCGGCGCATTGGGGCTTTTCCTTATCGCCTATGGTGCCGGTACTTATGTATCCCAGCTCAAGTCTGACGGTGGCCATGGCAGTTATGTACTGCTGGCAGGGATTGCCGTCATTCTGTTCATGCTGATTGGCTGGTTCAGAAACGTGATCCATGAATCCATGAGTGGTCTCTATTCGCCACAGATGGACAGGTCATTTCGTCAGGGAATGAGTTGGTTCATCTTCTCTGAGGTGATGTTCTTTGCGGCCTTTTTCGGCGCCCTCTTCTATGCCCGTATGGTGGCTGTGCCTTGGTTGGGTGGCGCATCCAACAATGCTATGACCAACGAAGTGCTCTGGCCTGGATTCAGCGCAGGCTGGCCCTTACTTAAAACCCCGAACGGCACTGAAACCCAAGCCATGGGTTGGAATGGTTTACCTCTTTTCAATACCATTATTCTGCTCACCTCCTCTATTACCCTGCACTTTGCCCACCTGGGGTTAGAGAAAGGCAAACGCACCGCCTTAACCCTCTGGCTTGGACTCACCATCTTGCTGGGACTGGCCTTTCTAATCTTGCAGGGAGAGGAATATGTCCATGCCTACACTGAGCTGGGGCTGACGCTGCAGTCCGGTGTCTATGGCAACACCTTCTTCCTGCTGACAGGTTTCCACGGTATGCATGTGACTCTGGGCACACTATTCCTGTTGGTGCTGTTTTTCAGGGTTTTAAAGGGGCACTTCAGCGCTGAGCGTCACTTTGCCTTTCAGGCCGGCAGCTGGTATTGGCACTTTGTCGATGTGGTTTGGCTATGCCTGTTTGTTTTTGTGTATGTGCTTTAGTAAGGCCGGGGATTGGGGGAAATAATCCCCAGCGCCAATGCCAGCAGCAACAAAAGAACCACCAGCGCCGAAAACAACACCCGGCGGCCAAGAAAACGGCTCATGGGAACAGATGAATCGCCGCGCACCATGATCCACAGGGCGCGACCAAGGTTGAAAATGATGAACAGCAGTAGCAGTACCAATATGACTTTAAAGAAAAAACTGACTGACATTCACTCTCCCATCCCTTGGGGGCGTTACCTTGCACTGTTATTTACTTTGGGGCTGTTTCTACTCATGGTCAAGCTGGGATTCTGGCAACTGCAGCGCGCTGAAGAAAAGCAACTATTGGCTCAGGAGATTGCTGCCAAAGCAGATGCGGGGCCAAGCAGTTTTTCAGCTCTGCTGAGGCAAGACCCTGGCAGCCGGCTCACAGGGCAGAAACTGCAGCTGAGTGCCAATATATTGAGCGGTAAGCAATTGCTGCTGGACAACCAGGTGTACCAAGGACGAGTGGGCTACCTGTTGCTGCAACCTCTGCAAGTTGAGCCGGAGCAACCCTGGTTATTGCTGGAGCTGGGGTTTATCCCAGCTCCAGAAAAACGCAGTGAACTGCCAGAGATATTGCCATTACCGCCACGCCTCACCCTCGAAGGCCGATTGTGGCAAAAGGGCAGTAACCCACTGAGCCAGGAGCTCTTGGCCGAAGCCGGTTGGCCCAAGCGAATACAGAATCTCAACTGGTCACAGCTCGAACACTTGCTTGGGCACAAACTGATTCAGGCCGTGTTGCAGCCGGTTCAGCTGGAAGGTGTAGACTTGCCAAGACCCTGGCAACCATTGCCCATGCCGGCTGAAAAACACTTGGGTTATGCCCTACAGTGGTTTTCCATGGCTGCCGCCCTGTTGTTACTGCTTGTCTGGTGGCGCTGGAAACTGAATCGACACTAACCACACTAACCATAGGGCGAGCTGAATTCAGAACGCCCAATTACAGCAAGAGGAGCCAGGATGAACTCCCGAACCCAAAGACCACTCTTGATACTACTGCTGGCCTTTGCCCTGCCGGTGATACTGGCAAAACTGGTACTGAGCTTCGAGCTATATCAAGGTGGAGCCACCAACAAGGGCCAGTTGCTGCCGGTTAATCTGGGTTATCAGCAACTTGGGCTAGACAACCCGCTTCCCGGCCGTTGGCAAGTCCTATACCTGATACCGGCCAACTGCGATGAACTATGCCAGGAACGGCTCTACATATTGCAGCAGAGCCATACGGCGCTGGGCGCCGAGATGGACAGGGTCGACACCCTGATTTTCATCAACCGGGAAAGCGACACGGGTGCTCCGCTAAACAACGACTTTCATCGAGTCACTCTGGATAAACCTCTGACCGCCGAGAATCCATTACAGCAGCAGATGTTGGTGATAGTCGACCCTCTGGGCGCTTGGGTGTTGGCCTATCCGGGGGTAGTGGATCACCAGGGCCAACTCCTGCAGGGCAAGGCCTTGGTCAGCGACCTGCGCAAGCTGTTGAAACTCTCGAGGGTGGGCTGATGAAACTGAACTTGCTACTGAAGATGACCCTCATCTGCACTCTGACGGTAATCCTGTTGGGCGCCTACACCCGGCTGTCGGATGCCGGCCTTGGCTGCCCCGACTGGCCCGGTTGCTATGGCCATATCAAGGTGCCTTCTCAGGCCCATGAATTGGCTCATGTCGAACGCCACTTTCCGGGACAAGAAATAGAACCCAAGAAAGCCTGGCTGGAGATGATCCACAGATATGTGGCCGGCTCGCTGGGGATTCTGGTATTACTTATTTTGATCCAGAGTTGGCGTGGCAGCACAACCCCGAAGACGCTGCCGGGACTGATCGCCGCACTGATCGTATTTCAAGCGCTGCTGGGAATGTGGACTGTGACCATGAAACTGATGCCCGTCGTGGTCATGTCTCACCTGCTCGGGGGATTCACCCTGTTTTCGCTGTTGTTGCTGCTGTATCTCAGGCTCCGGCCGCTGCAAATCCCGGATGGCGATCCCAAAGCCCGCACCTTGGCGCCTTTGGCCATGGTGGCGCTGGCCATTGTGGTACTGCAAATTATGCTTGGCGGCTGGACCTCCTCCAACTACGCCGCCCTGGCCTGCACAGAGTTGCCTATCTGCGAAGGTGACTGGAGCAACAACCTACGTCTGGCAGATGCCTTCTCTCCTTTTCAGGGGCAGCATCCCAGCTTTGAGTTCGGCGTATTGGATTATCACACCCGGATGACCATACATATTGCCCACCGAATAGGTGCCCTGCTGACCGCGATACTAGTACTCACCCTGGCATTCATGCTCTGGCGCAGAGCCGACTCAAGCATCCTGAAACGCTCGGCTCTGGTACTCACCTTAGTGCTGGGATTACAGCTGTCATTGGGCCTGGCCAACGTCTTGCTGCATCTGCCGCTGCCGGTGGCGGTTGCCCATAACGGCGGTGCAGCCCTGCTGCTGCTGACTTTGGTATTCATCAACTATGCGCTTTGGCGTAAAGCCTGAAGAGGGACTGTTTATGGCCAAACTACTCTCCATAGCCCAGGACGCGACCCGCACAGAGATCTCCTGGCGCGATTACCTGGAAATGACCAAGCCCAAGGTGGTGGCGCTGATGCTGCTCACCGTCCTGGTGGGCATGTGCCTGGCGTTGCCCGGTGCCGTCCCCCTACAGCCCTTGCTTGCCGGGCTAATGGGAATTGCCATGATGGCTGGCTCGGCGGCCGCCTTGAATCACCTTATCGATCGACGCATTGATGGCCTGATGGCCCGCACTTATAACCGCCCCTTACCCAAGGGACGAGTGAGCGTGAGTCGGGCCTTGAGCTTTGCCGTCTTGCTTGGACTGGCGGGCTTTACCCTACTCTATTGGCTGGTGAATCCACTCACCGCCTGGTTGACCTGTGCCAGCCTGATTGGCTACGCCCTTATCTATACCGCCTATTTAAAGCGGGCAACCCCCCAAAATATCGTGATAGGTGGCCTTGCCGGTGCCATGCCGCCACTGCTGGGTTGGACGGCGGTAACCAATGACTTTCACGGCCACGCCTGGCTGTTGGTGATCATTATTTTCACCTGGACTCCACCTCATTTCTGGGCCTTGGCCATTCACCGTCAAAAAGAGTATGCCAAGGTGGATATCCCCATGCTGCCTGTGACTCACGGGGTAGAATTTACCAAGACCTGTATTCTGCTCTACACCCTTCTGCTGGCCATCGCCTGCTTATTGCCGGTTTTGGTTGGCTTGAGTGGCCCCGTCTATCTGCTGGCTTCCACCATTCTCAGTTGCCTGTTTATCTACAAGGCCTGGCAACTCAAGTTTGCCGACCGCCCCGGGCTGGCGATGGCCGTGTTCCGTTTCTCCATCTATCAGCTAATGCTGCTGTTTATTGCCCTGCTTGTGGATCATTACCTCTGGAGTTGAATCATGAAGAAACGCATCTTGGTGGCGGGTATTTTGCTCATAGGTCTTGGCGGTTTGGCCAGTGTGCAGCTGTTTCACCGACCTTCGTCTCAGCCGCCGCAGGCACTACAAACCAGCTTTCAATATGAAACCCCAAGGCCTCTGCAACCTTTTAAGTTGCAGGACCAAAACGGTCATCAATTCGATAATGACAAGCTAAAACAGAAATGGAGTTTGATTTTCGCCGGTTACACCTCCTGCCCGGACGTATGTCCCACCACCCTTGGCAAACTCAGTGCCGTCTACCCGAAACTGGCACAAGTGGCACCAATACAGGTGATACTGCTCAGTGTCGACCCTGAGCGTGACAGCCAAAGCAAACTCAAAGACTACCTGGCCTTCTTTAATCCCGAGTTCATAGGTTTGCGGGCCGAGCACCCGGCATTATTGCCCTTCAGCCGCGATCTGGGCCTGGTGTATTCACTGGTCGGCGATGGCCCTGACTACCAAGTGGATCACAGCGCCTCTTTGATCCTGATCTCGCCCGACGGCCGCCGCTACGCCACCATCAAGCCCAGTTCACAGACACCCGGACAACTGCCGCAAATCCGCAACGATGAACTGCTGGCCGACTTTCGCACTCTGGTTACTCAGTATCAAGGGCCTCACTAACCCCCTAAAGAGCCTAGTCATTCATATACCATTTTTTCTTTTGAAAAGAGGCAGAAGTGAAATTTGCCGACTATCTTTTGTGTGTTGGGAAAACAGGGAAGCACTATGTCCATCGACACACTGGCACTGGGTTCAGAAATAAGCATTCGCAATATTCAGCCACTCTACCAAAAACTATTGGAGCTCTTGCATCGGGTCGATGAATTGATCCTGGATGCCGGTGAGTTGCACAAGGTGGATACTGCCGGCGCCCAGTTGCTGTACCTGTTTGCTCTGAGTTGCGACAAGCGAGGGTTGAAACTGTCATGGCAACAGGCTCAACCCGCCTTTATCGCTCAACTGACGCGCCTGGGTATCAGGATCCCGACACTCGATTCGGATTTTGAAAAGGAAACGCTCAATGAAGACAATCCTCGCAGTTGATGATTCAGCCTCCATGCGGCAAATGGTGAGCTTTACTCTCAAGACAGCAGGTTTCGACGTGACCGAAGCCAACAATGGCGAGGAAGCGTTGAAAGTAGCCCAAGGCAGAGAGTTTGACCTGGTGATATCGGACGTCAACATGCCAATTATGGATGGTATCGAGCTGATACGTAACTTGCGCGAGCTGCCCAACTACAAGTTTGTGCCCATGTTGATGCTGACCACAGAGTCGACCACAGACAAGAAGCAACAGGGACGAGCCGCCGGAGCCACCGGTTGGATAGTCAAACCCTTCAACCCGGATCAGCTGTTGGCCACGGTTCGCAAAGTATTGGGTTAGCCTCCGGCAAGGAGCGGATATATGGACATAGATCTGAGCCAATTCACCCAGGTGTTCTTTGAAGAAAGCCTCGAAGGCCTGGAGGTCATGGAATCTGAGCTGCTGAAACTGAACGTGCAGCAACCGGATCCGGAAACCATAAATACCATTTTTCGTGCCGCCCATTCGATTAAGGGAGGCAGCGCCACTTTTGGTTTCAACCAGGTCGCCGGATTCACCCACTTGCTGGAAACCCTGTTGGATGAAATCCGTGATGGCCGCCGGGAAATGACCGCCAATCATCAGGATATGTTGCTCTTGTCGGTGGATCTGCTGCGCAACATGCTGCAGGCCTTGATGGCAGGTCAAAGCTTTGAATCACCCCAGCAACAGGAGCTGGAAAACCGCTTCAATCAGGAGCTGTCCGAAGTTGCCGGGGTCGAAGATGCGCCGGATAACGCCAGCCAAAATAATGAAAAGTCATCAACCAAAGCATCAGAAACCAAAGATTCTGAAACCAAAGAGTCTGAAACCAAAGATATTGGGCTCAGCTGGCAGATAGATTTCCATGCCGGCGCCGACATTCTCAGATGCGGCAACGACCCCATTTTGATGTTCAACGAACTCGCCGAGCTGGGTGAGCTAAAGGTCAGCCTGCCAGCGCAGGAACTGCCTGAGTTTGAAGACCTGGACCCCGAATCCTGCCGTCTGTATTGGCAGCTGCAACTCGACACAGAGGCGCCACTTGAGCGGATAAAAGAGGTGTTTGAGTGGGTCGAGGACGACTGTGAAATCCATTATCAGCAGTTACCCGCCAAGGCACAGCTTGTCGAAGGTGTGTCTCCGCAGGAACAAGCCCCTATCTCGACTTCTGCCCCATCCTCCCAAGAGACACAGGTCGCAGCCACCACAGCCAAAGTGGAGTCCGGCAAGGCTGTTGCCAAAACGGCGGAAACCAGTTCTATCCGGGTCAGCACCGACAAGATAGACATGCTGATCAATATGGTGGGTGAGCTGGTGATCACCCAGGCTATGCTGGGGCAGATAGGCCAACAGGAACGCATTGACGATAACGCTCTGCTGTCACTGCAGCAGGGGCTGGAGCAATTGGCCAATCACACTCGGGATCTGCAGGAAAGCGTGATGCAGATCCGCATGCTGCCTATCAGCTTCGCCTTCAACCGTTTTCCCCGATTGGTACGCGATATAGGTCAGCAGCTGGGCAAGAAGGTTGAGCTGATCCTCAAAGGTGAGGAGACAGAGCTGGACAAGACAGTGATGGAGAAAATTGTCGACCCCATGGTGCATCTGGTACGTAACTCTTTGGATCACGGCATTGAATCCCCTGCCGTGCGCAGTGCCAAGGGTAAACCGGAAACCGGCAGGATCACCCTCAACGCCTTCCATCAAGGCGGCAATATCGTCATAGAAATAACCGATGACGGCGCCGGATTGGATACCGGCAGAATTCTCGCCAAGGCCAGAGATAAAGGCTTGGTCGGCGCTGAAGAGGAACTCAGCACAGAGGCGATTCAGCAACTCATCTTTAAACCCGGCTTTTCTACCGCCGACAGCGTCTCCAACCTCTCTGGCCGGGGCGTGGGTATGGATGTGGTCAGACGCAACATTCAAGCACTCAGCGGCAGTGTAGAGCTGGCCTCGACGCCCGGCAAGGGTAGCCGTTTTACCATTCGCTTGCCTTTGACCCTGGCCATTCTCGACGGCCAGTTGGTGAGGGTCGGCGAGCATACTTATGTGGTGCCGCTGGTCTCCATCTATGAGTCGTTGCAAGTGGAAAGCAGTAAGGTCAACAAGCTGTCTGAAGAACACGAAGTGATCCGCCTGCGAGACGAGTACCTGCCGGTCATCCGCGTTTATCAGGAGTTCAATCACCAGGCTCAGGCCAAAGAGGTCAAAGAGGGGCTGGTGATGGTGGTGGACAACAACAACCAAAAAGTCGGCCTGCTGGTCGATGAGTTGCTGGCGCAGCAACAAGTGGTGATCAAGAGTCTGGAAGACAACTACGCCAAAGTGCCCGGGGTGTCCGGTGCCACCATTCTCGGTGACGGCCGGGTGGCGCTGATAGTGGATATTCCCGGACTCGTGACCATGTCTGGCCTCAATCAAACTCAGGAACATGCAGCCTAGAAGGGAAGCGCAATGACAGAATCCAACCCTGCAACATCGGCAGCTGCGGAAGATCAATCACAGCAATACCTCACCTTTATGATGGCCGATGAGGAATATGGCGTCGATATTCTCTCGGTGCAGGAGATCCGTGGCTGGGAAGCAACCACGGTTATTCCCAATGCGCCGCCCCATGTCAAAGGGGTGATCAATCTGCGCGGCACCATAGTCCCCATCATAGATCTGCGTCAAAGGTTCGGTATCAAGACCCTGGCATATGGCCCAACCACAGTAGTGATAGTGCTGAAAGTGCGCCTGGATAAACAGCACAAGGTGATGGGCATAGTGGTGGATGCCGTTTCCGATGTTTTCAGTATCACCCAGAGAGAGATCCGCAGTGCGCCCGATTTTGGCCAGGACACGGACATGCGTTTCATCCATGGGCTCACCTGTGTGGCCGATAAGATGGTCATACTATTGAATATCAATATGTTACTCGGTAATGAAGTGCTGCCGGATGCATCACAACTTTCCAGTTTGCTGCAGCAACTGGACTTGGAACAGCCTCAGGCTGCCAACCTTTAAGACATCGAGGAAAGAAGAATGGATGCCGCCAATGCCAACATAATCAACAGCAATCCCTGGAATCTGCTTGGCTTAATCACGGGCATCGCCGTAATGGCGCTCATGCTGCTAGGCCAGGATCCCAATATCATTATTATTCTGCAGGGCGTCACACTGGTTTGCATACTGCTTGGGCTATTGCACTCACTCAAGCACAAAGGCACCCTGGATAGCGCCATCAACCAACTGCAGCGGTTGCTGAAAGACGGCACGCAGCAGTTTGCCGAGCTTGATCTGCCGGGCTGGAAGCCACTGCTGGACGAGCTCAGCCGTTGGCGTCAGAGCCAGCAACAGCAGCAAGCCATTCTCAAGGCTCTGGATATCTGCCAGGCCAATGTGATGGTGGCCAATCCGGCCGGTGATATTCTCTACTTCAACCACTCGCTGCAACAAACCATGCAGGACGCCGAGGCCGACATTCAAGAGGTATTGCCCAAATTCCAGGCCGACAAGCTGCAGGGCGCCAATATGGATGTTTTCCACCGCAACCCTGAGCATCAAAGGAAATTGATCGCCGGCTTGGAGCAGGTCTACTCGACTCAGATCAAGGTAGGTCGTCGCACCTTCAGCCTGATAGCTTCGCCGGTATTCGACGAAAACAAGCAGCGTATTGCCACTGTGGTCGAATGGCAGGATCTCACCGAAGCCCTTAGCAAACAACAATTGGAGCAGCAAAGCGCTACAGAGAACACCCGCATCAAGCAGGCTCTCAATGTCTGCCAGGCCAATGTGATGGTCGCCGATACCGACTACAACATCATCTACCTGAACGACTCACTGAATGAAATGCTGGCCGGCAATGAGCAAAAGCTGCAACAGGAGTTGCAGGCCTTCAACATGAGCAAGCTGATTGGCAGCAATATCGATATCTTCCATCGCCATCCTGAGCATCAGCGACAATTGCTGGACCAGCTCACCGACAGCTATAACACCCGCATCAAGGTGGCCGGGCTGACATTCAACCTGATTGCCACCCCGGTATTTGAACAGGGCAAGCGTACCGGCACAGTTGTGGAGTGGCAGGATATCACCGCCAGCCTGGCCAGAGAGCAACAGGAAAAACAGCTGTCGGCCGAAAATGCCCGCATTCGTCAGGCATTGGATAATGTCAGTTCAAATACCATGGTGGCGGATAACGACGGCAATATCATCTACCTCAACCAGGCTGTGCAGCAGATGTTTCAGGCAGCCGAGAAAGATATTCTCCGCGACCTGCCCAAGTTCAATGCCAGCAAACTGCTGGGACAAAATATCGATGGTTTCCACAAAGTCCCCAGCCACCAGCGCAGTATTCTCGCCGGATTGACCGAAACCTACGACAGCCAGCTGCAAGTTGGCGGCCGTACCTTCAGAATCATAGCCAACCCGATACTGGACCCGGAACAGGGACGAATTGGCACTGTGGTTGAGTGGGCCGACCGTACCAATGAAGTGGCCATAGAGCAGGAGATTGACGCCATTATCACGGCGGCCAACGACGGCGACCTGAGCCGCCGCCTGGATATTCACAACAAGGAAGGCTTCTTCCTTAACCTCTCCAACGGCCTCAACCGCTTGGTAGGCATAGCCGACAATGTCATCTCCAAAATCGCCGATATCTTCGATGGCCTGGCCAAGGGGCAACTGGATCGTAAGCTCGACGGCGAATATCAGGGTCAGTTTGCCAAGCTGCAGCAAGATGCCAATGCCACCATCAGTAAGTTGACCGAAGTGATTGGGGGCATCAATGACTCAGCCAATACCGTCACCTCAGGAGCCGAAGAGATAGCTCAGGGCAACGCCGACCTTAGCCAGCGTACCGAAGAGCAGGCCGCCTCCCTGGAGCAAACCGCCTCCAGCATGGAGGAGATGACAGCTACTGTGAAGCAAAGTGCCGAAAATGCCACTCTGGCCAACAACTTAGCCCAGGAGGCCAGCGAGAAGGCAGGCGAAGGTGGCAAGGTAGTCAAACAGGCTGTCAGCGCCATGGAGGAGATCAACACCTCGAGCAAACGCATTGCCGACATCATCAGCGTGATAGATGAAATCGCCTTTCAGACCAACCTGCTGGCGCTGAATGCTGCGGTCGAGGCTGCCAGAGCCGGAGAACAGGGCCGTGGTTTTGCCGTAGTGGCCGGAGAGGTACGTAACCTGGCACAGCGCAGCGCCGGTGCCGCCAAAGAGATTAAGGAGCTGATCCGCGACAGCGTCAACAAGGTCACAGATGGCACCCAGTTGGTCAATCAATCCGGTGAAACCCTGCAGGAGATAGTGCAAGCCGTGTCCAAGGTAGCCGGCATGATCAACCAGATCAGCATAGCCGCAGAGCAGCAGTCGGTTGGGATCCAGGAGGTCAATAAGGCTGTATCGCAGATGGATGAAATGACTCAGCAAAACGCCGCCTTGGTGGAACAGGTCTCGGCAGCAGGCGATGCCATGGCCGAACAGGCCAGAAGCATGAAGCGTCAATTGGGCTTCTTCAATACCGCCAATCTGGAAAAGGGCGCCGGCAAGCCCCTGACCCTGATCGCCGGGGATAAGTCCCCCAAGATCCGTGTCAGTTCAGAAGAGTGGAGCGAGTTCTAGGAGATACTGATTGAGCTTCGATGAAGAGAAGGCATTCCCGATGACAGCCGCGGATTTCGGCATCATCCGCGAGCTGGCCTACCAACACACAGGGATAGTGTTACCCGAGCGCAAGCGCCATATGGTGTATTCCAGGCTCAGCCGCCGGCTGCGATTGTTGCGGCTGGCCAACTTCGGGGAATACTGCCTCAAGCTGCAAAGCGACCCTCTGGAACTGGCGCCATTTATCAACGCGTTGACCACCAATCTGACCTCCTTTTTCCGTGAGCGGCACCACTTCAACTTTCTGGAAACCGAACTGGTGCCCTATTGGCAGCAGCGCAAGCAACGCAGGCTGAGAGTTTGGTCGGCAGCCTGCTCCAGCGGTGAAGAGCCCTACAGCATAGCCATGACCTTGGCAGAGCACTTTCCAGCCGCCTCGGGTTGGGACCTGAAAATATTGGCAACCGATCTCGATACCAATGTGTTGGCCAGAGCCGAAGCCGGAGTTTATCCCCTGGCCGGAATGGAGGCCATCCCTGAACGATGGCACCACTATCTGCAAGGCGCAGCGGAAGAGTTTAGTATTAGCAACCAGATCAAAAAATTACTCTTCTTCAAGCAGCTCAACTTACTGGAGCCCTGGCCGATGCAGGGCCCATTCGATGCCATCTTCTGCCGTAATGTGCTGATCTATTTCGACCAGAGCACCAAGCAGAAGATAGTGGCCGGTTTCAGAAAACTCCTGGCCGATGATGGTGTGTTATTTATTGGCCATTCGGAAAGCCTGACCAATATCTCCCGTGAGTTTGAAACCGTCGCTCAAACCACTTATCGCCTGCGGCATCAGGATTCGACTCTGCCGCGGCTGTCCCATGTCTCAGGAAGCAAGGAGCCATACTGATCATGGTAAAAGTTCTGATTGTTGACGACTCGGCACTGGTACGCCAGTTGCTGAGTCATATGCTCAGCCAGGCCCAAGACATAGATGTCGTCGGCTGCGCCGAGGACCCCTACGAAGCCAGAGAGATGATTAAGGCGCTGCAGCCTGATGTACTGACCCTGGATGTGGAAATGCCCAAGATGGATGGCCTGGCCTTTCTGCGCAACTTGATGCGCCTAAGGCCCATGCCTGTAGTCATGGTGTCGTCCTTGACCGAGCGCGGCGCCGACGTAACCCTGGAGGCCTTATCCCTCGGGGCGGTCGACTTTATCGCCAAGCCTAAACAGGACTTGACCAATAGGCTTCTGGACTATCAGCAAGAGCTGATCGATAAGGTGCATCTGGCTGCCGCCAGCCATGTCACCCCTCAACAAGGCAGCACTGCACCACTGAGCGGTGATGCCAAACTCAAAAACCGTATTATAGCCATAGGCGCTTCCACCGGCGGTACTGAGGCCATTCAACGGGTAGTGGCACCGCTGCCAGCCAATACCCCCCCCATAGTCATAGCCCAGCATATTCCCGCGGCCTTCAGCGCTTCATTTGCCCGCCGCCTCAACCAACACGCCAGAATGGAAGTGATAGAGGCTCAGGGCGGGGAAAGATTGACTCAGGGCGTTGCCTATCTGGCACCGGGCCATGCCCACTTGGTACTCGAGCGCCGTGGGGCCCATATCTACACCAGGCTGCTGGACACGGAAACCGTCAACCGCCATAAGCCCTCGGTGGATGTGCTGTTCAACAGCATTGCCGAGATTGCCGCTAAGTCGGCGATAGGGGTGATACTCACGGGCATGGGTAAAGACGGTGCGGCAGGCCTGCTGAAAATGCATCAGGCGGGAGCCCACACCATAGCCCAGGATGAGGCCAGTTCTGTGGTTTGGGGTATGCCTGGCTCGGCAGTGGCACTCAATGCCTGCAACGAGCAGTTGCCACTGGCGAATATCCCGGCCAGGCTGTTGAAATTACTGACTACTCCTTGATCCAGCTGCCGTCATCCTTTGGCCTAACCCATGCCTGGGAAAACCAATAATAGCTGCCGTGACGTTTGCTGGGGGCGGTACAGTTGTATCTGGATCGCCCCGGAGGCAAGTCCAGTTCAGCCTGAATACGGAAACGATTCGCCGACAACCATTGAGGTTTCTTGGCGCCCTGCCCCTGTACATAACACATGAGCTGCGACTGATTGATATCGCTCATGTCCAGAGTCACCTCAAGTTCGGGCCGCCACTGACCCATAGGTAACTCAGGGTTACTGGGGGAGATGGCCTGCACCGGCATATTCAGGCTATGCAGTTTCACCTTGAGAGCATTCATATCGGCATAGGCGCCAGCCACGGGGAAACGCGGCAAAGAGGTCAAAGCAGAGTGAGGGCCTGCCGCACCGGACTGCTGCCCCAAGCCAACAAACCCAAGACGCTGCAACAAGGCCTCCAACTGGCTGTTATATTCGCCGTAGGGATAGGCGAGTATCTTCAGGTTGTCGCCGGTTTCTTTGGCAATTCGGGCCTCGGTCTCAAGCAGGTTGGCTTCGATTCGCGCCAGCCACTGCTCCTCGGTTTCGGTGGCATTGCGGCGGATCAGATGCTCATGCCCCCAACTGTGGTTGGCAATCTCGGCGCCTTCTGCCACCAGTGTTCTGAGCTGCTCCCAGCTCATCATCTCACGGTAACCCTTTTCTATCGGCTCTATCGCCACAAACAGTGTGTAGGGAAAGCCAAACTCTTTCAGTATTGGGTGAGCGGCCTCGGCAATGCTGAGGTAACCGTCATCGAAGGTGATGGCAACCGTTCTCGGTGCCAGCGTTTTGGACTGACGAATCGCCTCTATTACTTGGGTCAGCGGCACCACATTGAAATCATGATCCGCCAGATACTGCATCTGCTCCCGAAACTGGGCCGGAGTCACACTGGTACTGGCCGGCGAGCTGTCAGAAACATGGTGATACTGTAGAATGACTGCCGCCAGGACGGGTGAACTTATTAGCCCAAGACAACTGCAGAGCAAAAAGCACAGCTTTTTCAACATCATTAACCTCTGAGAAATTATGACCACCAGCATTGGCCTGTTCGACAGGCAAAAAAACCGCCAGCTGTTTGCGCTGGCGCTTCCAATGATACTGTCCAACATAACTGTGCCGCTACTGGGTCTGGTGGATACGGCTGTCATAGGGCACTTGAGTGACGCCTATTATCTCGGGGGCGTCGCCGTTGGTTCGACCATTATAACACTGCTGTTCTGGTTGCTGGGGTTTCTGCGTATGGCCACCACGGGCATGGTTGCCCAAGCCTATGGCGCCGATGACAAGCCTCGGCAACTGCAGCTGTTGATGCAGGCCGGCACGCTGGCACTTTTCCTCGGCTTGATGGCTCTGCTGTTGCAAGGGCCGATACTCAGCCTGGCTGCCAGTTTATCCGATGCCAGTGAGCAGGTCAGTCACTACGCCGCGAGCTACTTTTCCATTCGTATCTGGTCGGCCCCGTTTGCATTGCTGAACCTGGCTCTACTTGGCTGGTTGCTGGGCCGTCAGCAACCCAAGGCCGCCATGTGGCAGTTGATCATCGCCAACTGTGCCAATATAGCTCTGGATCTGCTGTTTGTTATAGGTTTGGGTTGGGGCGTAGAAGGCGCGGCCCTGGCATCCGTCATCGCCGATATGACCGCTTGCGCAGTAGCCTGCACCATGGTGTTGCGCCAGTTAAAACTGTTCAATCTGCCGCCTATTGCTGAGCTGCTCGGGCAGTTACATCCCCGCGACTTTGGTCGCCTCTTGAGCCTGAACCTGGATATCTTTATCCGCAGCTTGTGTTTGCAGGCCACCTTCGCCTTTATGACCTTCAAGGGTGCCGGGCTCGGCGATGAAACTGTCGCGGCCAATGCCGTGTTATTGAATATGTTGCTGCTGATCTCCTACGCCCTGGATGGCATCGCCTACTATGCCGAGGCCGAAGTGGGCCGCACCACGGGTCAAAAACACCTGGACGCGCTCAAACAGGCGGTTTCCCTGGCCTTTAGTTGGTCGGCCATCATAGCGCTGGGGTTCAGCGGCTGTTTCTGGATTTTCGGTGAGCAGCTCATCGGCATGCTGACCAATATTCCCGAGGTGCGTCAGGTCGCATTGATCTACCTGCCATGGCTTATCGCCCTGCCGCTGCTGGCATTTGCTTCCTATCTATTTGACGGTGTCTATATTGGTGCCACCAAGGGTAAAGTGATGCGTAACAGCATGATTTTCGCCAGTTTGGCAGTATTTTTCCCGGTCTGGTTCATGTTGCAACCCTTGGGTAACCATGCTCTATGGGCCGCCATGAGCGCCTTTATGCTGGCGCGTAGCCTGAGCCTGGGGCTGCACTTCCTCTGGCGTCGGCGGCAATTTATTCCTGCCTGATGGCAATAAAAAAGGACAGTGTTGAACTGTCCTTTTCTTTGGAACCTGTACCAGTATTACTGGTAAGAATGGTCGCCATGCTGGTGATCTGTTACATCACGAACACCGGTCAATTCGCCGGGGAAACGCTCCAGCAACTGAGTCTCGATGCCGTCTTTCAGGGTCACATCGACCATGGAGCAACCGTTACAACCACCGCCGAACTGCAGTACCGCCACGCCGTCATCTGTGATCTCCACCAGCATGATGTGACCGCCGTGGCTAGCCAGCTGGGGGTTGATCTCGGCCTGGATCATATACTCCAAGCGTTCGGTCAGCGGAGCATCGTCAGACACTTTACGCATCTTGGCATTGGGCGCTTTCAGAGTCAGTTGTGAACCTAACTGATCGGCCACCAGATCAATGCTGGCTTCTTCCAGGAAAGGAGCGCTCTTTTCATCGACCATGGCCTTAAAGCCATTAAACTCCAGCTCGATATCGTCGGCTTCAACCGCATCCGGTGGGCAATATGAAACGCCACATTCAGCCTGAGGAGTCCCAGGGCTGATAACAAAGACCCGAATATGAGTGCCTTCCGGCTGACCATCCAGGAGTTTAACAAAGTGCGCCTGAGCTGCTTCGGAAATGGTAATCATGACAACCTGCTCCGTCAGGGTAAACCTGAGTAAATTAGTAAGAATTAGGGCTATCATACTCCGACTGTCATGCGCTTTGTAGTCCCGAAAGCGATAGAGCTGAGTTTTTTGTTGTCGGGATCTCGATTTTATCTTCCACAATTCCAGGCCGGATCTTGATCTTTAGTTGGCACCATACTTACCGCCTATAACCGCTCAGGAGCTATGGTTCAACCCAGGCGCTTCGGCTCTGGCCAAACACCAAACCTGAACATCCGGCGACCAGGGAGCCAAAGCCTTGGCGGCTTCCCGGATAGTGGTGCCTGTCGTCACCACGTCATCCACCAACACCAATCGTTGCCACTTTGGTGCCCCGCTCACGGCAAACGCCTTGGCCAGATTACGCCTGCGGGCCTTACCACTGAGGCCGGCCTGTGGCGCAGTATCCGCTATCCGCAGCAACAAAGAATCCTCCAGCGGCAGCGCCAACTCTTGGCTCAGCATAGATGCAATCACCCAGGCCTGATTGAAGCCCCGCTGTTGCAGCCTCGCCGGATGCAAAGGAACAGGCACCAAGGCCTGTGGCCAACAGATAAGTCCGGCTGCCGTCAATGCCTTTACCCTGCAAGACAAGGCCCTAACCAGTGCGGGTAGAGGGGCGAAATCCTGCTGGTATTTGACTCGGCCGACAAGCGGCCCCAATGCCGAGTGATAGCTGGCCGGGGCCACAACAGGGATAGGACTGTGTTTCATGCAGGAACCACAAAAGCGTGCAATGACGGTCAACTCCCGGCCACAGCCGAGGCAAATAGGTTGTCGGTAGCAGGTGGCCGCAAGACAGCAGGCACACAAACCTTGACTGGCTGACGGGATCTGCTGGTGACACAGTAGGCAACGGTTGGGTAAACTGGCGGCCAATAGGGCCCGGCATCCTGCCAATAGAGGGCTCCACATAACAAGTCTTCCATGAGGTGTTTCAGTGAGTCTGCATATCGAAAGCCAGGGACAGGGACGGGATCTGATCTTGCTCCACGGTTGGGGCGTCAACAGTGCCGTTTTTCATCCCCTGCTGCCTGGCTTGTCTCAGTATAGAGTCCACAGTGTCGACCTGCCGGGATTTGGTTTTAGCCAGGCCATTGACGGGGAACTTGACGACTGGGTGGACGCTCTGGTGGCTGCTCTGCCAGAGCAGGCAGTATGGTTGGGTTGGTCGCTTGGTGGCCTGGTTGCCACCCGAGTAGCTCAGCGCTTTCCAGAACGAGTTGCCGGGCTTATCACTGTCGCCTCCTCTCCTTGCTTTATGGCCAGGAGCGATAACCAATGGCCAGGAATAGCACCTAATGTGCTGACTCAGTTTGCCGAGCAACTGCAACAGGATCTGCAGCGAACCATAGAAAGGTTTCTGGCAATCCAATCCATGGGCAGTGATAGCGCCCGCGACGATATTCGCACTATTCGCGAGCTGGTTCTGGCGCGGCCGCTAGCCAATGAACAGGCTCTTGCGCAGGGTTTGGAGATGTTGGCCAAGGTGGATCTGCGCCCCGGACTGGAACGGCTCGCCCTTCCCTGGCTCAGGGTTTGGGGAAGATTGGATGGGCTGGTGCCCAGAAGAGTCGCTAACCTATTGCCGGGTAACGCATCAACCACAGATTTACTGCTGGCCAAGGCATCACACGCCCCCTTTATTTCCCATCCTCAGGAGTTTATTCAGGGGCTAAATAGCTGGCTAACAGAGAAAGACTTTAATTCCTTGCCCTGATTGACTATTATTTGGACAGCAATGTAAGGAATGACCCTATGCAGCTCGTCTCACACTATCCACAGGTACCGATCGCGACCAGTAATCCCGCGACCGATGCCGCTCGGGTAGAGAGTCAGCAAAGACCGCCGGTCATTCCGCCGCAGCAACCCAGTAAAGGCCATGAAGAAAGGGCCTTCAACCCGCAGCACGAACGCACTGCAGACTCGGCGCAGCAACAGGCCAGACTGGCCGACAGAGTCCAGGAGCGCCAACAGCAATCCGGTCAACAACAGCAGCAACAGGAACAACAGCAGCGCCAAGGCAGTAAGCCACTGCAGCTGAATCTGGTCAGCAAGCCGGCCCTGGATCGCCGCGATATCCGCAACCGTCAACTAGAAGCCGCTGCTTTTCCCAAGCCCGCCATCGAATCAAGTACCGAGCGCCATCCCATGCCGAATGAAGCGCCGCAGTTTTATCGTGAGCTGGGGCAGAGAATCGACACCTTCTACCATCAGCGTACTGAGCCCCTGCCCGATGCCGGCATTTCAGCATTGGTTTGATCCGTCTTTGGCGGCAACTTATATAAACCTTCCTGATACGCCATGCTACCCCAAAGCGCTAGCCCAAGAGCCTTGCGAGCCATAGGTTCTGCGAGCGGTGCTGTATGCAGTTGTTCCTTAACTGGATCATAATCAAAGGTCGCAGGCGCCTTCTCCGGCTGTAATATGGTGACCTTATTGCCCTGCATATAGGCAAAGTTCTTGTCGTACTGCATCAAGGCCCTGCCCGGCCAGCTATCGGGCACCTTTGACAGGTCCCGCCCCAACATGGGGTAAGTGGCATCTATGCCGGCTAAAGACAACAGAGTTGGCGGCAGATCTATCTGACTCACTACCCGCAAGTCCCGTTTGGCCGTTATTCCATCACCCAGCAACAAGCCCGGGATCCTGAATCTGGGCACAGGCACCAAGGAGGCCCCGGAAACCCGGCTGTCATGATCGGCCACCACCAGGAACAGGGTATCACGCCAATAGTCAGCCTCTTTGGCCAGGCGGAAAAATTCACCTATGGCGTAATCGGCATATTTGGCAGCATTGTTGCGGGTCTGTTTCGGTTGTTCATACAGCTCGATACGGCCATCAGGGAATTCAAAGGGATCATGATTGCTGGAGCTGAACACCAGGCTAAAGAAAGGCTTGCCCTCGGCATGGAGCCGCTTGAACTCTGAATCGGCCTTGCGCATTAAATCTTCATCCGAAGCGCCCCAGGAGCCGACAAAGGCAGGTTTACGATAATCTTTCTGGTCGACGATAGTGCTGAAACCATTACCGAGGAAGAAGCTGCGCATATTGTCAAAGTGGCTTTCACCACCGTAGATAAAAGAGGTGGAATACCCTTTAGCCTGCAGTAATTCCGCCAGGCTGAAGAAGCCGCTCTGGCTCTTGCCGAGTTTCACCACAGAGCGCGCCGGCGTGGGGGTAAAGCCTGTGGTCACCGCCTCTATACCGCGGACCGAACGTGTACCCGTGGCATACAGGCTCTCGAAATACCAGCCCTCATCGGCCAAGGCATCCAGATTGGGTGTCAGTGGTAAGCCTCCCAGGCTGCCAACGAAACGAGCTCCCAGGCTCTCCTGCAATATGATGACTATATTCTTGGGTTTACCGCGATAGCTGGCCTGATTTTGGCTCAGGCTGGGATATTTGTCTGATATGAAGTCAGCAGGCGCACGGCCACTCTCCTGGCGGATTATCTGATAGATCTCCTTTCTGTCCATATCGCCATAGATCCGCGATGCGTCGGCCTCGTTATTCATTTGGCTGATGGCAAAGGCCAGAGAGTAACCGGAATTGACCACCAACGAGTTGACGAGCGGATCATCGGCGAAGGCCACCATGGCTGGGTTCAACGGCCTGTGACCGAGACTGGATCTGGCCCCCGCCAGTGACAAGACAATGATCAGCACACCGAGCACAGGGCGCCAATACCACTTGGGGAAACGACAATTGCGACCGAGGTAACCTGAGAGTTTCCAGCCGCCCCAGAGGATGACTCCGGACAAGACCACAGAGAGGATCAGCTCCAGTTTGCGGCCGCTCCAGAGCATGGAGAGCACTTCTTTGGGGTAAATAAGATATTCGACGTAAAGACGGTTAGGCCTGACACCGTACTCTTCAATAAAGGAGGGTGTGGACAGCTCCAAAAACAGCAAATACCAAAGCCCGAGAGTCAGCCATAGACGTTGTATCCAAGACCAGCAACGCCCAAGCCAATGATCGCCGCCAAACAAGGCAGTACCCAGTGCCACAACGCCCCAGAGCCAACAAAGCATGGCCACATCGACCCGCAGCCCCTGCAACAACATATGGCTCCAACCACCAACGGCAGTTACCCGTTCATATTGCCAAAGCCCCAGCCCAATTCGGCTCAACATCAGGCATAACAGAGCCAATAAACTGAAAGTCAGTACACCGCGAAACGGCCCCGTAAACTTAAGATGGGAAAACTTCATGCCCTAAAATCCTTGCCACTCTTGTATCTCGGTGGTTGATATAAAAATTGAGGTTTAACCGCACGCCAACTCTTTGCCCGAGCCGATTTGCCGCGTCATTATGACAGAAAGGCTACGATAAAGTTTCATTAACATTTGTTTGTAATTGCCGATAACGCCAGAGGGTGAAACAGTTCGCAAAAGACCGGGAAAAGCGGCAGAGCTCAAGGTTAGTAGAAAAGAGCAGCATTGGCTCGAGTGTTGGTTGCAGAAAATGGAGTGTAAAAAAATCCCCCGATAATTATCGAGGGATTCCTTAAGCCAGACACTGACAGGTATTCAGTGGCTTACCGATCAGTTTTTCTTCAGCTTGGCAAAGGCATCGGCAAAAGCATTGCCCATGGCAGCATTCACTGGTTGTGGCTTAGCGGCCGGACGTTGCTTGCCCTGACCAGGCTTATTGCCCTTGGCCTGCGGCTTGCCGGTTCTTTGTTGTGGCTTACCGGACTCAATCTTTTCGTCCAGGCGCATCGACAACCCAATACGCTTACGCTCAACATCCACCTCCATGACCTTCACCTTGACCACATCACCGGCCTTGACCACGGTATGAGGATCGCTGACAAACTTGTCGGTCAGAGAAGATATATGCACCAGGCCATCCTGATGCACGCCGATATCGACAAAGGCGCCAAAGTTGGTGACATTGGTCACCACACCTTCGAGGATCATCTCAGGCTTGAGGTCCTTGAGAGCCTCAACTCCATCTTTGAATTTGGCTGTCTTGAACTCACCCCTTGGATCCCGACCCGGCTTATCCAACTCCTTGAGGATATCCGTCACTGTCGGCAGGCCGAATTCATCCGTGGTGAACTCGACTGGATTGATACTACTCAACAGTTCACTGTTACCTATCAGCTCGACAACCGGTTGGCCCTTAAGCTTGGCGATATTTTCCACCAGCGAATAAGCTTCGGGGTGAACGGCCGATGCATCCAGCGGATTACTTCCTTCACGGATCCGCAGGAAGCCGGCGGCCTGTTCGAAGGCCTTGGGTCCCAGGCGTGGTACTTTGAGCAGCTCTTTACGGTCGTTAAAGCGGCCATGCTCATCGCGGTATTCCACCAGATTTTTGGCCAAGGTGCGGTTAAGACCGGCCACCTGACTCAGCAGTGGCATGGAAGCCATGTTCACGTCAACACCGACGCCGTTTACACAGTCTTCAACGACGGCTTCCAAAGAAGCCGACAGCTGGCTCTGGCTGACATCGTGTTGATATTGGCCCACACCAATGGACTTGGGTTCAATCTTAACCAGCTCCGCCAGCGGATCCTGCAAACGTCTGGCGATGGATACGGCGCCACGCAGTGAAACATCGAGATCAGGAAACTCATTGGCCGCCAGCTCAGAGGCCGAATAAACAGAGGCTCCGGCTTCGCTGACCATCACCTTGGTGATGCCGGGATTGCTGTCTTTGACCATGGCAATCACTTCAGCTGCCAGCTTGTCGGTTTCACGGGAAGCCGTGCCGTTACCTATGGCGATCAGCTCCACCTTGTGCATATTGACCAGATTGGCCAGGGTGCGTATCGACTTGTCCCACTGGTTTTGCGGCGCATGAGGGAAGATAGTGGTATGGCCCACCAGCTTGCCTGTGTCGTTGACCACAGCCACCTTAACCCCGGTGCGCAGCCCGGGATCCAGTCCCATGGTGGCCTTGGCTCCGGCAGGAGGTGCCATCAGCAAGTCGCCCAGGTTACGGGCGAAAACTTTAATCGCCTCGGTTTCCGCCGCTTCACGCATTCTGGCGATAAACTCGGTTTCCATCTGCAGGGCGATTTTGATCCGCCAAGTGGCTGTGATAACCGTCTTCAGCCAGTTATCCAAAGCGCTGTCACTCAGCTTGAGACGCAAGTGCTCGGCGATGAGCACCTCACAATAGCTACCGGCTTTGGCTTCTGCCTCAGGGTCGGCATTCATAGATAGACTCAACACGCCTTCATTACGGCCGCGCAGCATAGCCAACGCCCGGTGAGAAGGCACTGAGCTGAGTTTTTCAGTGTGCTCAAAATAGTCGCGGAACTTGGCGCCTTCCTTCTCCTTGCCTGCAATCAAGCGGCTTTCAATGACAGCCGACTGTTGCAGGTGGTTACGCACCTTGGCCAGCAGCTCGGCATCTTCGGCGATCCGTTCCATCAGGATATAACGGGCACCATCCAACACCGCCTTGGCGTCGGCAAAACCGGCTTCCGGATTAAGATAGGCCTCGGCAGCCTGTTCAGGATCCATGGAGGCGCTGCCGACAGCAGCATAGAGGGCATCGGCCAAGGGCTCGATACCGGCTTCAATGGCAATTTGGCCCTTGGTACGGCGCTTGGGTTTATAGGGCAGATACAGATCTTCGAGCCGGGTCTTGCTGTCGGCTTCATTGATGGTGTGCTTCAGCTCGGCGGTCAGTTTTCCCTGGGCCTCTATCGAGGAGAGGATCACCTGACGCCGATCGTTGAGCTCCCGCAGATAACCGAGACGAGTGTGCAGGTTACGCAGCTGGGTATCATCCAGCCCCCCCGTCACCTCTTTACGGTAACGGGCCACAAAAGGCACTGTAGCGCCTTCATCCAGCAAGCTGATAGTTGCAGCAACCTGCTGCTCACGAACGTTCAGCTCCTGGGCAATAATCTGAGCAATATTATGCATAGTAAGGATCTGTTGGATTGACAAAATTCAGTTGCGCCAACCATACCACAGGCTGCCTGAAAGTTTCATAGCCGGAGAGTGAGATTCCAGCCATTAGTCGGCTAATCGCATTCCCGATTAAGCGTTTGACTCGCTCAGGTTTAGCACCTTGACACTCTTTACAAAAATTCATCACAGCTATGGACAGGGAAAACCTGCCTACTTATACTTCACAATCGTTATATAAATGACAATTATTTGTATTTACAAGGCTGGCAGGGAGCGCCGGAAACCACAAACCAATAAGCCGTCTTCCAAGGTGGCAAACATAGGAATAATGATGAAATTCACTCGCTCCCTCGTCGCTCTGTCAGTACTTTCCGGACTGGCAGCCCAGGTGGCTTACGCCAAAGATCCCCAAATGGAAACCATGGTCATCACTTCCAGTCGGATGGAGAAACCACTCAGTGCCATCCCCAATACTGTGACAGTCATAGACCAGGAACAACTCAAACAACAGTTGGCCACCACCCGGGACTTATCGACCATTTTGGGCAACCTGGCCCCCAGTTTCTCCCCCAGCCGCCAGAAAATGACCAATACCGGTGAAACCCTGCGCGGCCGAGCTCCCCTCATAATGATAGATGGCGTGCCTCAGTCAAACCCTCTGCGCAGTGGTGGTCGCTCGGGTCAAACCATAGATCCCATGATGATAGAACGAATTGAAATCATCCATGGCGCCAATGCCATGCACGGCCTTGGCGCTCAGGGGGGCATAATCAACTACATCACCAAGAAACCCAGCGGCGACAACGAAAGCCGGGTAAGTTTTGATCTGTCCTCCCCCACCAGCTTCGAGTCCGATAGCCTGAGTTTTGGTGCCAACTATGCCTTCTCCGGCCAAAGCGGCAACCTGGATATGCTGGGTTCAGTGGGATACCACAGCAATGGTGTTTACTATGATGCCAACGACGATGTCATAGGTGTCGACACCACCCAGGGCGAGTCGATGGACAGCCAGAGCAAGGACTTCTTCCTCAAATTGGGCTATGAGTTCAGCGAGTCGCGACTGGAGCTGATGGTCAACCACTACGATATGGACAACAATGGTGATTGGATGCCGGTCAAAGGCAATGTCGCCACAGATACTCCAACGTCGGCGGTAAAACAGCAACAACCCTGGCAGGCTGCCAACAACAAGGTCACCACCAGCAGCCTCACCTACAAGCATCGCAACATCGCCGGGCAGCAGTTGGAACTGCAACTGTTCAACCAGAACTTCAAGGGTGTCTATGGCGGTGGCTGTTTCGGCAGCTTCTATGATCCGGCCTTCGAAGGTGCAGCGAATCTGACGACTTGTGATACCGGCGCCAATGGCGAGCAGTACTTCTATGACCAGTCACGCAACAAGTCCAACAAGTGGGGCCTCAAGGCGTCTATGATCGCCAATAATCTGGCCGACAGCGGCGTGGATCTGGCCTATGGTGTAGACCTTTTCAGCGATACCACAGAGCAGGATCTGGTGCAGACCGGACGCTCCTGGGTACCCGAGACCCGTTACGACAATATCGCCCCCTATGCCCAGTTGAGCTTCTCACCTGTGGATGCACTGACCCTTTCCGGCGGCGTTCGTTATGAATATGCCAAACTCAAGGTCGATGATTTCCAAACTCTGTGGGCCTCTGGCCACAAACAGGTTGTCGGTGGCGAACCGGATTTCAATGAAACCCTGTTCAATATAGGTGCCAGCTATAACTTCACCTCAGCGCTGCGCCTCTATACCAGTTACAGCCAAGGTTTTGGTATGGCCGACATAGGGCGAATTCTGCGTGACGGCAACAGCTTCCCGGACCAGAACCCCAGCGTGGAAGGTTCCTTGACGCTGGAGCCCGTGGTCACAGATAACTATGAACTGGGCTTGGACTATCAAGGCGAGTTGTTGGCAGCCAAGCTGGCACTGTATCGCTCCGAGGCCAAACTGGGTGCCCGCTTGGCCCTGAATGAAGACGGCTTCTACAATGTGAAACGGGAAAAGAGCGTGATCCAGGGGCTGGAAGCCAATGTCACGGCTTACCTGGGTAATGACGACGATCTGGGGCTGAACCTGGCGCTACAGCAAGGGGAGTATGACTCCAATAAAGATGGCAGCACAGACACAGATCTCGACGGCGCCAACATAGCTCCGAATCGGCTTAACCTGTTCTGGGAACACAGGTTCAATGCCGAGATGAGTGGGCGCATTCAGGCCAACTACTATATGGACCGTAGCTTCAAGAAGGCCAATGGTGAAGAGTACGCCGAGTTTGACGGCTATGTCACAGTTGATGCCTCCTTCTCTATGCCGCTTTACCAAGGCACTTTGACATTGGGGCTACAGAATCTGCTGAATAAGGACTACTACAGTTACTACTCACAGACTATGGCTAATGACAATCGTTACTTCAAGGGCATGGGCCGTACTGTCAGCATAGGCTTCAGCTTGCCTTTCTAATCCAGCCTGTTAATGACAAATTGAGGGTCGCCAATCGGCGGCCCTTTTTATTACACGAGGCATAATTGCAAGCGACTTTATCCGCGAGCCCAGTCAGCGGCGGCATCAGCTCGATAGGGCAACAGAGCCTAAGGAAGGTGCAATCAGTCCTCGTGGCATTCTCTTGTGTAGAGAGTGGCTGACACAGTAATTGGCAGCTGGCACTTTTACAAGCTGCAATGTTTTTTGAAATCAGGGCATAAAAAAACCGCTGCAAGCAGCGGTTTTTCCAGCTCAAAGAAGATTAGCCCTTGGGATAAGGATGCGCTACACCCTTGTGGCAATCCACACAGGTCTTTCTGCTTTCAGGATCTTTCTTGAAGTTCATACTGTGCATTCTAACAGCCAT
Organism: Shewanella algae; assembly: GCF_009183365.2. Classification (NCBI taxonomy): domain Bacteria; kingdom Pseudomonadati; phylum Pseudomonadota; class Gammaproteobacteria; order Alteromonadales; family Shewanellaceae; genus Shewanella; species Shewanella algae. Next base: position 64,427 of record NZ_CP068230.1, on the reverse strand, counting down.
TTTCTTCATGGTTTCAGGCTGGTTTTCATAGATGCGAGTATGACAATGCTGACAGTTGGCTGAGTCATTATCACGGAAGTAGTGCAGTGCTTTGTCAGCCTGCTCTTTACGGTTGGCATCCAACCATTCCTGAGTATTGAAGCCATCGATAGTCAGGAAACCGTAAAGATCCTTGGAAACGATGATCTTTTTCACCAGATAGTCAACCGGGCCGTGAGGCAGGTGACAGTCTTGACACTGAACAGTTACACCGGCACGACCGCCGCCGTGGGCAGAAGCCAGCACTTCATCTTTCAGTGAGTGGTTGCTGTGGCAGGTCATACAGAACGCATCTGTACTGGTTGCATGCAGCGTCTGCTGGGTAGCGAAGTAACCCACAACACCTATCACTATGCCGACAACCAGCAGCGACAGGATGGAATACTTTGCGCTGGGTTTAAAGATTGCACGCCAGTTCATCACTCTTCTCCAAAATAAAATTCTTATATCTATATTGAGCTATTCGTTGTTCTGAAATTTGATTATAAACCAGTTTTCTTTCATTAATCTGACCTGAAAAGTGCAAAATGAGACTTAGCTCTAACTCTCAAGGCCTATTGACGGCAGGATTTTAAGTCGGCGCCATATATGCACTTTTCCTAAACCTAATGCATGGCACAGGCTTAATCAAGCATAGTCAATCGAATAATTAACATACAGCCAATTCTCGAAACAATAAATGTGATCCAAACGACACCAAGGAGGTAATGCACAATTTATTTTGGACAAGAGGAAACTATTTAACCAATATGTCTGTCTATTGAGGCAAGCACCTATCGCGTGCTTTGCCAGACCAAAAGGATAATGATGAGAAGCTTGCTGCTGATACTGACACTGATAATGACGCTGGGACAGGCCATGATGCCTGCTGCTGCGTCTATAGCCGTGTCTGAGCATCAGCCGATGGCGACCATGAACTCATCTGCATCCGCTACCATGACCATGGATATGGATTGCTGCCAAGGCCAGCAGCATTGCCCCGACTGCGATCTGGGTATGGATTGCGGCACCATGGGCAACTGTGCCAGCCACTGCACACCAGGTGTAAGCCTGCTTACTACCAGCCACCCTTTGGTGATGACTGGAAGCCAGCAGATTACCCTGCCAAGCTGGAGCCTGCAAACCACCATACTCTCACAGCAAACACCCCCTCCCAACTCAGTACAGATGTAACTCTGGCCATCAGGCCACACAGCTTTAGTTAATGTTTTTACATCTGAATATTTTTGGGAGTTCCCACTATGTCTGCATACAAAATTTCTGCATCTCGTTTTAGCGCCGCCCTGTTAGTGCTTACCGCCCTGTTTATGGCTCCTGGCAGTTTCGCTGCTGAATTAAACTTGCCGGATAATCTGGCGATCAAGGCTATCGATGGCCAGGCAGTATCCAACTTTGACAGCCACAAACTGGCTGCCGGTGAACATGTCGTTGAGCTCCAGTACCGGGATATTTTTGCCGTCAATGCCGATGACTCGGGCGCTTGGGTCAAATCCGGCCCTCTTTACCTGACACTGACAGTGGCTGGACAACAAAGCCTACAACTGCAGTTACCGACTCTGGATACCGAGGCCGAAGCCAACGCCTTTATTCGCAGCCCACAGTTGCAAGTAGTGGATGAAGCTGGCCAGGCTGTTCCTGCCGAGGTAATGACCCATGGGGGCCTGATGGCCGACTGGTTGGCACAGCTGCGCCGCTGAGTTTTCAGAGTGGAGTGAGGCAGAAGGTCAGCCTGTAAACCAATGATTGCCCGAGAATAGCTGAAGATATTTTCGCACTTCTTCAGATGTGAATCACATCAAGGCAAGCATTTTAAAGCATGGTAGACTAATGGGGTTCATTCTCTCTGGAGTTCAAGCTCAAGATGCTATCGGTTCGCCGCCACATCCTGGTTCTGTTTACCATGCTCGCATTGCTCGGGCAGGGTATGCTAACCAATGGACACTGGATGGTACCCACAGCTGAAGCGCATTCCGGGGAAATGCACTCCACGGCACACCCAATGGCTGCCACCATGGATTGTCACCCTCAACAGACACAGAGCAGTCACTGCTGCGATGACCCGCAAGTTGATACAGTGCTTCCCGACACTGTGAGTCATTGCTGTGAAAGCAAAGGATTCTGCAAGAGTGACTGTAACCATTGTCTGGTGATATCCGTAGCGGGTACCCTCATCGCCGTCGGTTCCTGGCCGGTGATGTCTCTGCCCGAAGCCGCCGTGGCCACGCCTATGCCTCATTTCCACTCTGTTTCTGTCGGCCAGACTATCAAACCACCCATAGTTTGATGCCCACGGCACACTTGTGCCCAAAATCTGCCAATAAATACAATTTTTTATGGGATAAGCCCTAGGAATGCCAGCCGGCGCCTGGTCAAAGCCGTATCCCAAACGGAGTGAATCAATGAAAACCTTTATCAGTGTCCTGATTATTGCGTTACTGTCTGTCACCCTGGCCCGTGCCAGCTTCGCAAACGAACGTGAACATCATCACGGCCAGCAACAAGCCGCCGTAACGGCCGAATATGCTTGCCCCATGCACCCTGAAGTGACGGGTAACAAAGGGGATTCCTGCCCCAAGTGCGGTATGTTCCTGGAAAAACAGCAACAAGCCGGCTACCACTGTCCCATGCATCCTGAAGTGACAGGCAAGAAAGGTGACTCCTGCCCCAAATGTGGTATGAATCTTGAGCCTGTAGCAGGCCAGAAACACCACCACCACTAATCAAGCTGTAGCTGGAGATGAGGCATATGAGCGATTCAAACCGTAAACGCCAACGACTGGCCTGCGCGCTTAGTCTGGTGTTGGCTGTCGGCCCGCAATGGAGTATGCAGGCAATGGCCCAGGGCAATCAGCCCCAAGGGCAGGAACAACACAAAGATCATCAACATGGGACGGCAACTCAGGAGTATTACTGCCCCATGCATCCGGAAGTCACCAGCCATGAGCCGGGACGTTGCCCCAAGTGCAACATGTTTTTGGTCAAAGATGAGGCTACTGAAGCCTTGGTAGAACCAACACAGGCCCTGCAAAAAACCTATGTTTGCCCCATGCATCCGGAAGTGACCAGTCACGAACCGGGACGCTGCCCCAAATGCAACATGTTCCTGGTCGAAGAGGAAGAAGAGGAGCCCGGTTCCCATGCCGGTCACGCCGAAGCTACAGAAGCCCAGGCTACAAAAACCAAAGCTGATGACCATAGCCAGCACGCCATGCAGCAGACAAAGCCCGCGTTGGAGATTAAACCTGCACCTCTGGATCAGGGCAAGAACATCAAATATGTCTGCCCCATGCATTCTCATATCATCAGCGATGTGCCAGGCACCTGCCCCATCTGCGGCATGAATCTGGAAAAAGTCGAGATGGGCAGTCACTCGGAAACCGTTGAAATAGATGTCTCAGGCCAGATGCAACAAGCCTTGGCCCTCAAGGTGGCCAAGGTAGAAAGGGACACGTTGTGGAAGTTCGTCAAAACAGTCGGCCAGATAGACTATGACGAGAGCCAGATCAGTCATATCCATGCCAGGGTCAATGGCTGGATTGAAAAGCTTAAAGTAGAGTCTGTCGGTGACAGGGTCGAGAAAGGCCAGCTGTTGTACGAGATCTATTCACCGGATCTGGTCAATGCCCAGGATGACTATCTGTTGGCCCAAGATACCCTGAAACGCTCAGGCAACAGTGCCAACTACCAAGAGCTATTACGTAAGGCCGGGCTACGCCTCGAACTGCTGGGCATGAACCAAGAGCAGATCAAACAGCTGGCCAAGACTGGCAAGACCCAATACCGGGTTCCTTTCTACGCCCGCGAAAGCGGCATAGTCAAACAGCTCGCGGTGCGTGACGGCATGTATATACAACCTCAGACCGAGGTCATGTCACTGGTTGACCTCTCCAAAGTCTGGGTCATCGCCGATGTGTTTGAAAACGAGCAGAGCTGGCTGGAAGTGGGTCAGGCCGCCGAGGTTAATATCCCTGCCATGGGACTCAAGAGCATAGAAGGCAAGATTGACTATATCTATCCCGAGCTGGATCCCATCACCCGTAGCCTGAGGGTCAGAGTGGTACTCAACAATGATCAAGCGATGGAGCTAAGGCCCAAGACCTTGGCCAAGGTTTCCCTCTATGGTGGCCCCAAACGCGATACTTTGGTGATCCCCCAGGAAGCTTTGATCCAAACAGGCAAGGAGAACCGGGTCATAGTCAAACAGGATGATGCCAGTTTCAGCGCCAGAAAGGTCACTGTCGGCATGCTGAGTCAGGGTAAGGCAGAGATCCTCGAAGGCCTGCATGAAGGCGAAAACGTGGTGATTTCCGGACAATTCCTGCTGGATTCAGAGGCCAGTCTCAAGGGCAGCCTGATGCGCCTGAGCTCAGGCCACCAGCACTAGGAGGCAACATGCTGAAAAAAATCATTGAAGCCTCCATCAAACAAAGGGTGATGGTGCTGATTGTCACCCTGATGGTGACGGTTTGGGGGATTCAGGCGCTGCGTACCACGCCGCTCGACGCCCTGCCGGATCTGTCCGATGTGCAGGTCATCATCAAAACCGCCTATCCGGGACAGGCGCCCAAGCTGGTAGAGGAACAGGTGACCTATCCCCTGTCCACCGCCATGCTGGCCGTGCCCGGGGCCAAGACGGTGCGCGGCTATTCCATGTTCGGTGACTCCTATGTCTATGTGATCTTTGAAGATGGCACCGACATCTATTGGGCCCGCTCCCGGGTATTGGAATACCTGAGCCAGATAAGCAGTCGTTTACCCGAAGGGGTGCAACCCTCACTAGGGCCCGATGCCTCCGGGGTCGGTTGGATCTATGAATATGCCCTGGTAGACCGCAGCGGTAATCTGGACCTTTCGCAACTCAAGAGTTTGCAGGACTGGTATTTGAAGCTGGAATTGCAGAGTGTTGCCGGGGTATCGGAAGTCGCCACAGTCGGAGGCATGGAACAGACCTATCAGATAGTGCTGGAGCCGGACAAGCTGGCGATTTACAAGCTGGACATCGCCTCAGTCAAGCAGGCTATTACCAAGGCCAACAACGAGGCCGGCGGCTCTGTGGTGGAGATGGCCGAAGCCGAGTATATGGTACGCGCCAAGGGCTATCGTCAAACACTGGCGGACTTTCGTGAAATCCCGCTGGGGATCACCAGCCCCTCAGGCACACCACTGCTGCTGAAAGACGTTGCCACCGTACGCAAGGGCCCGGCATCCCGCCGCGGCATAGCCGAGCTCGATGGTGAGGGCGAAGTCGTCGGTGGCATCATAGTCATGCGCTATGGGGAAAACGCCCTGGCGACTATCGAGGCGGTGAAAACCAAGCTGGAAGAACTCAAGGCGGGGCTCCCCGAAGGCGTGGAGATAGTTCCCACCTACGACAGATCGCAACTGATTGAAAACTCAGTCGACAACCTGCTGCACAAGGTGCTGGAAGAGATGGTAGTTGTGAGCATTGTTTGCTTGCTGTTTCTGCTGCACGCTCGCTCGACTCTGGTGGCCGTCATTACCCTGCCACTGTCGATACTGATCGCCTTTATTGTGATGAACAAGATGGGGGTTAACGCCAATATCATGAGTCTTGGCGGTATCGCCATCGCCATCGGGGCCGTGGTAGATGGCGCCATTGTGATGATCGAGAATATGCACAAGCACCTCGAGCATTTCAAACAGGACCACCAGCGCCAACCCGACGCCAAAGAGCATTGGAAAATTGTCGCCGAGGCCTCCATTGAGGTGGGCCCGGCACTCTTCTTCTCCTTGCTGATCATTACCCTGAGCTTTGTGCCTGTATTTGCCCTCGAAGCCCAGGAAGGCAGGCTGTTCAGCCCTCTGGCTTATACCAAAACCTTTGCCATGGCCGCCGCAGCTGTGTTATCGATCACCTTGGTGCCTATCCTGATGGGCTTCTTTATCCGTGGCAAGATCCCCTCGGAAAGCAGCAACCCACTGAGCCGGGTGTTGATAGCCATCTACAAGCCTATGCTCAATGCCGTGCTGCGCTTCCCCAAGTTGACCCTGCTGGCGGCTCTGGTGGCGCTGGCCAGTGCCTGGTATCCGGTGAGTCATATGGGCAGCGAGTTTATGCCCGAGCTCGAGGAAGGGGATCTCCTGTACATGCCAACAGCTTTGCCTGGCATCAGCGCCAGCAAGGCCGCCGAAGTGCTGCAGCAAACCGACCGGTTGATCAAAACCGTTCCGGAAGTGGCGCGGGTGTTTGGCAAGGTTGGTCGCGCCGAAACCGCCACGGATCCCGCGCCATTGACCATGCTGGAAACCACCATAATGCTCAAACCCAAAGAGCAGTGGCGCGAAGGCATGGATCTCGACGGCATCATTGCCCAGCTGCAAAATACGGTCAAAGTGCCCGGTCTCACCAACGCCTGGGTGCAGCCGATCAAGACCCGTATCGACATGCTGTCTACCGGTATCAAGACGCCTGTGGGGATTAAGATCACCGGCGCCGATGTCAATCAACTACAGGAGATAGGGGCCCAGATAGAAGCGATTCTATCGGCGCAGCCTCATACCAAGTCGGCCTATGCCGAGCGGGTGGGTGGCGGCCGCTACATAGACATCACGCCGAAACTCGAGGTGACCTCCAGATATGGCATGACCCTGAGCGATATTCAGGACGTAGTACGTTACGCCATAGGTGGCATGAATATAGGTGAGTCAGTTCAAGGTGCCGAGCGCTATCCCATCAACCTGCGCTATCCACGAGACTTGCGTGACAATATCGAAAAGCTCAGAGAACTGCCGGTGATCACCAAGAGTGGCCACTATCTGCCGCTGCGCAATCTGGCCGACATCGAAATCACTGATGGCGCGCCTATGCTCAAGAGTGAGAATGGTCGTTTGATCTCCTGGGTATTTGTCGATATCGGCGGCACGTCCATCGGTGAGTATATCGAAGCCGTCAAGCCGGTATTGGAGCAGGAGCTCAAGCTGCCGGCCAGGTACAGCTACAGCTTTGCCGGCCAGTATGAGTATATGCAGCGGGTCGATGCCAAACTGCAGCAAGTGATCCCCATGGCACTGGCGGTAATCTTCATTCTACTGATGATGACCTTCGGCTCATCCATGCAGGCCAGCATCATTATGCTGTCGCTGCCGTTCGCCTTGGTGGGCAGTACCTGGTTGCTGTATCTGCTGGACTACAACATGTCGGTCGCTGTCGCGGTGGGCATGATAGCCCTCGCCGGGGTCGCCGCCGAGTTTGGTGTGGTCATGCTGGTGTATCTCAACAATGCCATCAAGCACAAGCAGGACAGAGGCGAATACCACAGAGTGGAGGACCTCAAGGACGCCCTGATTGAAGGTGCGGTGATGCGGATCCGCCCCAAGGCGATGACAGTGGCGACCATCTTCTTCGGTCTGCTCCCTATTATGTGGGGCGCAGGTTCGGGCAACGATGTGATGCAGAAGATTGCCGCGCCCATGGTCGGTGGCATGGTTACCGCCCCAGTGCTGTCGCTCTTTGTTCTTCCGGCGCTCTATCTGCTTATCTACCGTCGTCACTTGAGCAAGACTAAGGCTGAATAAGCAAACAGATGCTCGCAAAACGGCTGCCAATGCAGCCGTTTTTTATTGGATTGATATCAGTTACACCACTTCACCGGCGGCGTAGCCGGAACTCCAGGCCCACTGGAAGTTATAGCCGCCGAGCCAGCCACTGACATCCACCACTTCACCGATAAAATAGAACCCGGGATGACGCTTGGCCTCCATGGTCTTGGAGGATAACTCATCGGTATCCACTCCGCCCAGAGTCACCTCGGCGGTACGATAACCCTCGGTGCCGCCGGGTTGGATCTGCCAGCAGTGGAAATAACTGTCCAGCGCAGCTATATCAGCCTTGGACAGTTGGTTAAGGTTCTTGTTGGGTAATTCACCCAGCTCCAGCAGCCTCTCAACCAAGCGCTTAGGTAACAACCGAGATAATCCATTTTTAAGCGACAATTTTGGTGATTCAGCAGTAATTGTTTTGCACCAGTCGACAAAATCCAGGTCCGGCAGTAAATCAAAAAGCACACTCTGGCCTGGCTGCCAGTAGGAAGAGATCTGCAGCACAGCCGGCCCGGACAAACCTCTGTGAGTAAATAACATGGCCTCTCTAAACTGCTTGCCGCACTCGGCTTTGGCGATAACCGGCAAGCTGATACCAGACAGGCCTTCAAACCTGGCCTTGTCTTCAGGCTGTAAGGTAAAGGGAACCAGCCCGGCAGTTGTCGGCAACACCTTGATGGCAAACTGCTCGGCGATGCGGAATCCAAACGGCGTTGCCCCGAGCTTCGGCATGGACAGGCCCCCAGTGGCTATCACCAGTGACTCACAACGGTATTCCCCTTCACTGGTTTGCAGGCTGTAACCGCCATCTGTGGCTGCCACAGAAAGAATTTCGGTACGCAGCTGAATCTTGACCCCGGCCCAATCGCACTCTGTGGTCAGCATATCGACGATATCTTTGGCTGAGTCATCACAAAACAGCTGTCCCAGGGTCTTCTCGTGATAATCGATGCCGTGCCGCTCGACCATGGCGATAAAGTCCCACTGGCTGAAACGAGCCAGCGCCGACTTGACGAAGTGTGGGTTACTGCAGAGATAGGCGCCCGGTTCAATGTTCTGATTGGTGAAGTTGCAGCGACCGCCGCCACTGATCAGAATTTTGCGCCCCAGTTGTTTGGCGTTATCCAGCAAGAGGACATCCCGGCCCCGATATCCGGCAGTGAGGGCACACATTAACCCTGCGGCGCCAGCGCCGATAATGATCACCTGATGCTGTTTAACTGACATAACGCTTACTCTCGGGCCCAACAAGGGGCAATAAAAAAGGACGCTATTCTAGCATCCTTTTCCGGGATTGGAGATGGCTCAGTCTGCCGAGGTTTCCGACTTCTTCTCTCTGGCCAGCAGTTCTTTGGCCGCATCAATAGGCGATTTGCCCTGATACAACACCTGATAGATCTGCTCGGTGATCGGCATCTCTACCCCCAAGCGCTTGGCCAGAGTGTAGACCTCTTTGGTGTTACGGTACCCTTCAACCACCTGACCGATTTCAGCCTGGGCTGTATCGACATCACAACCTTTACCCAATGCCAAACCAAAGCGACGGTTGCGCGATTGGTTATCGGTACAGGTCAGCACCAGGTCCCCAAGACCCGCCATTCCCATAAAGGTAGAAGCATGGGCGCCCAGGGCTTCCCCCAGACGGCTCAACTCCACCAAACCTCGGGTGATCAGGGCAGTACGGGCATTGGCACCAAAGCCAATACCATCGGACATGCCGGCGCCTATGGCGATGACATTCTTGACCGCGCCACCGAGTTGCAGGCCGATAAAATCGTCATTGGCATAGACTCTCAGACGTTTGGGGCTGTGCAACAGCTCCACCAGATCCTGGGTAAACTCGGCATCGGTACCAGCCACTGAGATGGCGGTTGGTAAACCTGCCGCCAGCTCTTTGGCAAAAGTCGGTCCGGACAATACCGCCAGCGGATACTTCTCCCCCAGCACATCGCGGGCAACATCCTGCAACAGGCGACCACTTTCCGGCTCCAGCCCCTTGGTGGCCCAAATGATGCGGGCATCATCACGCAGCAGAGGTTTGGCCTGAGCCAACACATCAGCAAAGACGTGACTTGGTACCACAACCAGAATATTTCGCGACGCCGCCAATGCTTTGGCCAGATCGGCTTCCATCACCATGGAGTCGGGAAAGGCTATCCCGGGAAGAAAGGCTTGGTTGCTGCGCTCGGCAGCGAGTTTGGCTACATGCTCGGGCTCATGCCCCCACAACAGGGTGCTGTGTCCATTGCTGGCCAAAGAAATGGCAAGGGCGGTGCCATAAGAGCCCGCCCCCAATACCGTTATTTCGGCAGTGTCTTTCATCGGCTGATTACGCGTTAGCTTCTTCGGCCGGAGCTTGCTCTGCGGCGGCTTGACGCTGCTGCACGTACTGAGCGAACAGGGCGTCGAAGTTCACAGGAGCCAGGTTCAGCTGTGGGAAAGTACCACGGGATACTAGGCTTGCCACAGTTTCACGGGCATAAGGGAACAGGATGTTAGGGCAGTAAGCACCCAGAGAATGAGCCAGTTGAGGATCACTCAGACCTGAGATAGAGAAGATACCGGCTTGTTGTACTTCACACAGGAACGCAGTTTCTTCACCGTTTTTGGCAGTCACAGTCAGTGACAGTACCACTTCAAATACATCATCGGCCAACTTGGCGCTGCGGGTATCCAGATCCAGCTTAACTTCAGGATTCCACTCTTTCTGGAATACCGCTGGGCTGTTAGGGGTTTCGAAAGAAACGTCCTTGATATACACACGTTGAATGTTGAACTGTGGGGCTTGTTGTTCGTTGTTTGCTACTTCAGCCATAATTCCTACCTATCCATTTAGTCTCGGCTTGCAATGAGCCGGTGTTTGGGGCGTATGTTACTCGGGTCGGTTGCGACTCCCAGTCATCATCCCAGCTATTCATCTGTTCAGCGCCGGAACAGAACTCAGGATGCCGGTTGCCACTTCAGCATGGCCCACTCTACTAATAGAAGGACGCAGGATGCAATGACAACCGCCGACACTCATTATCTTTTGCTTTTGGACACAGGCATATTTGCTGCCTGCCAATCACCCATACCACCTTTGAGGTTAAAGACTTTTTCAAAGCCTTGCTTAACCAAAATCTGAGCCGCTTGAGATGAGGTCATGCCAGCGTTGCATACCAGTATAATGGGTGTGGTTTTGTACTTTTCAAGGTTAGCGATTTGATTATTTTTGATGTCGGCCATAGGTACATTCTGGGCATTGATAATATGCGCCTTACGGAAGTCGGCATTGGCACGCACATCTATCACCTTGGCATCTTCTTTATTCATCAGGAAAATCGCCTGCTGATGATCAACGGTTTTAACCTTGGAGAAGCCGGATTTGAACAGGGTTACCACCACGGCTATAAACAAACCTACCCAGGCCAGGCTCAGCATGGGGTGGGCTTTAAGAAACTCTACATATTCCTGCATTTTTAACTGCCTGTTATCTATTGGGCCATTTAGGACAAGCGCAGAGTATACCCAGAGGCCAGGCAGATTGCAGCTGTTTCGCTGCAGTTTTGCCCCTTGAGTCGGCGTTAAAGCGCGGTCCGCCCTATTATCACAATCGGGGTAAATGGCTTTTGCCCTCAGGACAGACGTAGTAATATTTAACCAATTTCAGATTTGACCGATTCTTTCAACTTTACAGGTATCAACATGAAGACAAGCAAACGTCCTTTGGCACTGCTTATTCTGGACGGCTGGGGTTATCGTGAGGGCACGCATATGAATGCCGTCCATCACGCCAACACTCCGGTTCTCGACAGACTCAACGCCGAATACGCCCACAGTTTGATTTCCGGCTCAGGTAAAGATGTAGGTTTGCCTGACGGGCAGATGGGCAACTCTGAAGTGGGCCATATCAATATTGGTTCCGGCCGTATCGTTTATCAGGAACTGACCCGCATCAGCAAGGCCATTGAAGATGGCGAATTTGAGCAAACCCAAGCACTGATCGAGGCGGTCGACGCCGCCATCGAGGCAGACGGCGCAGTACATATCATGGGACTGCTGTCACCCGGCGGTGTTCACAGCCATGAAGATCATCTTGAAGCCATGTGCCGTATGGCCGTCAAGCGGGGTGCTAAGCAAGTTTACCTGCACGCCTTCCTCGATGGGCGTGACACCCCACCACGCAGCGCCAAAGCCAGCTTGGAACGCTTCGACAAACTGTTTGCCGAATTGGGCCGAGGTCGCATAACCTCCATCGTTGGCCGCTACTATGCCATGGACAGGGACAACCGTTGGGACCGAGTCTCCCAAGCCTACGATCTGATCACTCAAGGTCAGGGGAAATACAGTGCCGACTCTGCCGTAGCCGCGCTGGAAGCTGCCTATGACCGCGATGAAAACGATGAGTTTGTTGCCGCAACTGCGATTCTGGATCAAGGTAAGGCCACAACACTGCACGATGGCGATGCGCTGATTTTCATGAACTTCCGTGCCGACCGCGCCAGACAGATCACCCGCGCCTTCGTCAATCCGGATTTCGATGGTTTTGAACGCGCAGTGACGCCCAAGGTTAACTTTGTCATGCTCACCGAGTATGCCGCCGATATCAAAGCCCCGGTAGCCTTCCCATCGGAAGACCTGGTCAACACCCTGGGCGAAGTACTGCAGAATCGCGGTCTGACTCAGCTGCGTATTTCAGAAACCGAGAAATACGCCCACGTAACCTTCTTCTTCAATGGCGGTAAAGAACAACCATTCGAGGGTGAAGACCGTATTCTGATCAATTCACCCAAAGTCGCTACCTATGACTTGCAACCTGAGATGAGTTCGACAGAGCTGACAGATAAGTTGGTTGAAGCTATTGAATCAACTAAATATGATGTCATTATCTGTAACTACCCCAACGGTGACATGGTAGGTCATACCGGCAAGTTTGATGCTGCGGTCAAGGCTTGCGAAGCTGTAGATGCCTGCATAGGCCGAGTAGTGGACGCACTGGCCAAGGTAGATGGTGAGTGCATCATCACTGCCGACCACGGCAACGCCGAGCAGATGGTGGACGAAACCACAGGCCAGGCTCATACCGCCCACACCAGTGAGCTGGTGCCCTTTATCTATGTCGGTCGCAAGGCCACAATCGATGAAGGTGGCCGCCTGAGTGATATCGCACCAACCATGCTGACACTGATGGGACAGAGCATTCCTGACGAAATGACAGGGCGTCCGTTAATCCATACAAAAGAGTAACACTGACCCGGTGCAGAAGCGTATTTTAGCCAAAGCCAGCATACTTGCTGGCTTTCTCGTGTTTTCCTCTCAGCTGCAGGCATCCGATCTGGAGCGGCGTCAGTCCGAGTTAAAGGCACTGCAATCCCAGATCACCGCCCAGCAAAATGCTCTGAGAGACACAGGCAAACAGCGGGAAAAACTGCTGCAACTGCTGAAAAAAGACGAGCAGGCTATCGCAGATGCCGCCCGTAAGGTCAATCAAACTGAAAATGCTCTCAGCGATGCCGAAAAGCGTCTCTCCGAGCTGAAGCAAAGAGCCGCACAGCTGGACAAGCTCAAAGAAAGCCAACAGCAAACCCTGGCCAAACAGCTAACCAGTGCTTATCTCGCCGGGAATCATGATTACAGTAAGATGCTGCTCAACCAGCAAGACCCGGCCACCATAGAACGGATGCTGGCCTACTATGACTTTCTCAACAAGGCCAGAATGCAGGCCATAGAACAACTGAAACAAACCCGCCAGGAATTGTCAGCGGTACAGCAGAGCGAGCAGCAGGAACGTAATCGACTCAACAAGCTGGTACTGGATCAAAAGGCTCAATCCAAGCGCCTCAATCAAGAACAGGATCAGCGACAACAGACATTGAAAGAACTGCAACGCACCATCAGCAGTAAGGCCTCAGAACTGGAGCAACTGCAGATAGAAGAAGCCTCGCTGAAACGGGTTGTCGAGCAAGCCCTGGCTGCCATGCGTGATAGCCCAAGCATGGATGGATTGGCCAAGTCCCGCGGCTCACTCAATTGGCCCACCAAGGGCAGGATCAAAAACAGCTTTGGCAGTCAGCGCTCCGGCAATGTGCGCTGGAAAGGTGTCATGCTATCGGCCCCGGAGGGCCAGTCTATCAGTGCAGTAGCCGCCGGTAAGGTGATCTATGCCGACTGGCTGCGCGGTTTTGGTATGGTGTTGGTTGTCGACCATGGCAAAGGCTTTATGAGCCTTTATGGCCACGCCCAGACATTGCTGAAAGATGCTGGAGATACGGTCAAGGCCGGCGAAGCCGTGGCACTGGTAGGACGTTCCGGAGGACAAACCGAGCCTGGCCTATACTTTGAAATAAGGCATAAGGGGCAAGCTGTCGATCCGGCAAATTACTGTCGGCGTTAATCATCAGCCCCCTGCACTTCAAAGGGGGCAACATGGGCAACTCTATTCGCAACCTGCTGTATATCGGTCTTGGTATAGTCATGGGAATCTCTCTCAGCCTGGCTAGCCACGAAAACTTTCCCAAACCCAACCACACTCACGAGCTTTCATTGCTGCTGGATGTGATGGATACAGTGGAAACCTACTACGTCAGGGACATCAGCCGCAGGGAACTTGTCGACGCCGCCATTGAAGGCATATTTCAACGTCTCGACCCTTATTCCAGTTTTCTGAAACCCGAGCAGATGAACAGCCTCAGGGACAGCAACCGAGGGGAATACTTCGGCTACGGCTTTGAAGTGTCCACCGAAGGGGAAAAACTCAGAATTATCGCGCCCTTCCCCGGCTCTCCGGCCGAACAAGCCGGGATCATGGCCGGCGATATTGTTACTGCCGTCAATGGAGAGAGTATTGCCAAGCAGTCTCTGGAAGAAGTGCTTAGCCAAATAAAGCACTTCAGCAGCAGCAACCGTGAGTTATCGCTGCAGCTGCATCATGCTCACTCGGATGTCAGCTTTGAAGTCAGCCTCAAACCGGCCACTATCAGCGTCCACTCTGTGCTTGGGAAAATGCTGACCAACGACATTGGCTATATTCGCCTGGCAAGTTTTCAGGAAGATTCGACCCGCGACATAGTCCATCTGTTGAGCGAGTGGCAACAGCAGCCACTAAATGGTTTGATTCTGGATTTGCGCAACAATCCAGGAGGCTTGCTGGATCAAGCGATTCGAATTGCCGATCTGTTTCTGGATAAGGGCCGTATAGTCGCCACCGAAGGACGCTTCTTCGATGCCAACTCAGATTACTATGCATCTCCGCAAACCATGCTGGCCGGCGTGCCCATATTAGTGCTGATCAATCGCGGTTCAGCTTCAGCATCCGAAGTGCTGGCGGCGGCGCTGCAGGAGAACAACCGTGCCAAGGTGATAGGCGAAACCAGCTTCGGTAAAGGTACAGTACAAAGCCTGATCCCAACACTTGTCGATGGTAATGCCATCAAGCTGACCATAGCCCGCTATACCACACCCAAAGGCCAGGATATCAATGCCAAAGGGGTGGAACCCGATATAAAAATCGCACCCAATACTGTTTCCGATAACAAAACTGTGCCTATAATCGACCTCATATCTCCCCATGCAGATACTGCCAGCGATAGAGCCATCAACTCGGCGGTGGCATGGATACAATCAAATAAATAAAATTAATATAAAACGTGCGCTATTGTTTCTACTTACTACTGCTGGTCGTAAGTTGCTCTCCCGCGTGGGGAGCCAGACTGGCAATCGTTATCGATGATATAGGTTACCGCCATACAGATGAGGCCGCCCTGTCCTTGCCTTCAGCTGTGACCTTGTCTGTATTGCCACATACCCCTCTCGGGCAACAACTGGCTCGCCAGGCTCACAGCAAAGGCCACGAAATCATGGTGCACCTCCCCATGCAGGCGCTTAACGGCAAGGCCATGGGGCCTGGTGGGCT
Organism: Shewanella algae; assembly: GCF_009183365.2. NCBI lineage: Bacteria > Pseudomonadati > Pseudomonadota > Gammaproteobacteria > Alteromonadales > Shewanellaceae > Shewanella > Shewanella algae. Next base: position 48,937 of record NZ_CP068230.1, on the reverse strand, counting down.
CAACAACCAGATGTCAGAAACCGAGTTTAAAGCAACCCTCAAGAGAGCTTTGCAGAGCGTGCCCTTTGCCAGGGGAAGTAACAACCATATGGGGAGCCTGTTGACTCAACTTGAGCAACCTATGAGCTGGTTAATGGAAGTATTGCATCAGGAAGAGCACTTCTTTATCGACAGTGTTACCACACGCTACACCAAGGCGGGAGATAAGGCCGATGCCCTCGGCGTTCCGCTGCTGAGACGTCAGGTGTTCTTGGATAATCAGCTAACCGAGCAGGCTTTCGAAAGACAATTGGACTTGGCAATAGCCAAGGCCCAAAGTGAGGGTGAAGCCTTGATGATAGCTCACCCTTACCCAGAGAGTATGCAGTTCCTCAAGAAGAGACTGCCAGAGCTGGCAAAGATAGGGGTCACTCTGGTGCCGGCTTCCAACTTACTGCCAATCTCATGGGCCAAGAAGCAGAATACAAGCGGTGAAAAACTCTGACTAGAGTTGCAGTACAGGGATATCCAGATCCGGCAGCAAGGCTCGCAACTCCTGTTGGTTACTGACAATATCGGCCAGCGTATAACGGTCGAGCACAGCCAGATAGGCATTCACAGCTTGAGCCAGAACCCCTTTCAGCTGACAAGCAGGAGTCAATCGACAATAAGGCTTGCTGCAATCAATAGGCGCCAGTGAGTTTTCCAGTGCCCTCACCAGTTCGCCGACATTGATCTTCTCTGGAGCCATCCCCAAACGAAAACCACCACTCTTTCCACGTATAGTTTGCAGATAACCCAGCTTACCCAGGTGATGTACTATCTTGGAGACATGATTAGGTGAAAGATCAAAAACCTCTGTGATCTCTGCGATTCGAAACAAAGTCTCACGCTCCGGTTGAATCGCCAGGTACATAAGAGTTCTTATTCCAAAATCTGTATAACGCGTTAACTGCATCTTTCACCTTCAGGAAGAGGTTTCCACCTCTAAAGAGCCTATCAGCCAGAGCGCCTCTTCGTTGCTGTTACCACATACATCGACCGATGCCGAGAATTCGCTGCACACATCGGGACGTTCAGAGGAACCAAAGAGGCGACATAGATTGTTGTCATCCAGTTGCACACAGCGAACCCCTGCGGGTTTACCTCCCGGCATCCCGGGTATGGCACTACTGATGGAGGGTGCAATGCAACAGGCCCCGCAACCGATACGACAATCCACAATCATCACCTGTAATAGAATATGACTATTATAACGACAAAAAATTTTCGGGTAAGTACTCAAGTCACAGACTCAAGCGAATCCTACAGCCAAAGCGAATATAACAATAGCGCTTATGCATTCTCTATAGTCAACCTCAAGGACCTGGGTTCTACAGGTCGCAGGGATGATTCCCAGTAAATTTGCAGAAAAGAATCAAACGAAAAAAGCCTCATCTTTCGATGAGGCTTTCTCTTTAAGTTGGCGGAGCGGACGGGACTCGAACCCGCGACCCCCGGCGTGACAGGCCGGTATTCTAACCAACTGAACTACCGCTCCTTTAGTATCACGCCTTGGCGCACTACTAAAATTGGGCGTCTGGCGATGACCTACTCTCACATGGGGAGACCCCACACTACCATCGGCGCGATTGCGTTTCACTTCTGAGTTCGGGATGGGATCAGGTGGGACCACAATGCTATTGTCACCAGACATATTTGGTAATCTGGAAAGCTGTGCTCTTTTCAGAGCCTGAGTTCAAACTTCAATCAAGTATCTAACTTCTTCAAGTCCGTAAAACCCATCTGGGTTGTATGGTTAAGCCTCTCGAGTCATTAGTACAGGTTAGCTCAACGCCTCGCAACGCTTACACACCCTGCCTATCAACGTCCTGGTCTCGAACGGCTCTTCAGAGGGCTCCAGGCCCTAGGGATGACTCATCTTGGGGCTCGCTTCCCGCTTAGATGCTTTCAGCGGTTATCGATTCCGAACGTAGCTACCGGGCAATGCCATTGGCATGACAACCCGAACACCAGCGGTTCGTCCACTCCGGTCCTCTCGTACTAGGAGCAGCTCCCCTCAATCATCCAACGCCCACGGCAGATAGGGACCGAACTGTCTCACGACGTTCTGAACCCAGCTCGCGTACCACTTTAAATGGCGAACAGCCATACCCTTGGGACCGACTTCAGCCCCAGGATGTGATGAGCCGACATCGAGGTGCCAAACACCGCCGTCGATATGAACTCTTGGGCGGTATCAGCCTGTTATCCCCGGAGTACCTTTTATCCGTTGAGCGATGGCCCTTCCATTCAGAACCACCGGATCACTATGACCTGCTTTCGCACCTGCTCGACGTGTCTGTCTCGCAGTTAAGCTGGCTTATGCCATTACACTAACCGTACGATGTCCGACCGTACTTAGCCAACCTTCGTGCTCCTCCGTTACTCTTTGGGAGGAGACCGCCCCAGTCAAACTACCCACCAGGCACTGTCCCTAACCCCGATTAGGGGCCCAGGTTAGAACATCAACACTACAAGGGTGGTATTTCAAGGTTGACTCCAACAAGACTGGCGTCTCATCTTCATAGTCTCCCACCTATCCTACACATGTAGGGTCAATGTTCAGTGCCAAGCTATAGTAAAGGTTCACGGGGTCTTTCCGTCTAGCCGCGGGTATACGGCATCTTCACCGCAATTTCAACTTCACTGAGTCTCGGCTGGAGACAGCGTGGCCATCATTACGCCATTCGTGCAGGTCGGAACTTACCCGACAAGGAATTTCGCTACCTTAGGACCGTTATAGTTACGGCCGCCGTTTACCGGGGCTTCGATCATGAGCTTCTCCGAAGATAACCCAATCAATTAACCTTCCGGCACCGGGCAGGCGTCACACCGTATACGTCATCTTGCGATTTTGCACAGTGCTGTGTTTTTGATAAACAGTTGCAGCCACCTGGTATCTGCGACTCCCGTCAGCTCAGAGAGCAAGTCTCATCACCAACAGGAGCGTACCTTCTCCCGAAGTTACGGTACCATTTTGCCTAGTTCCTTCAGCCGAGTTCTCTCAAGCGCCTTGGTATTCTCTACCCGACCACCTGTGTCGGTTTGGGGTACGATTCCTGCTAACCTGAAGCTTAGAAGATTTTCCTGGAAGCATGGCATCAACCACTTCATCCCCTTAGGGACTCGTCGTCAGCTCTCAGTGTATGTGTGCCCGGATTTGCCTAAGCACACCACCTACTACCTTAAACGCGGACTACCAACGCCGCGCCGGCCTAGCCTTCTCCGTCTCTCCATCGCAGTTAGCAGAAGTACGGGAATATTAACCCGTTTCCCATCGACTACGCCTTTCAGCCTCGCCTTAGGGGTCGACTCACCCTGCCCCGATTAACGTTGGACAGGAACCCTTGGTCTTTCGGCGAGGGGGTTTTTCACCCCCTTTATCGTTACTCATGTCAGCATTCGCACTTCTGATACCTCCAGCGTGGGTTACCCCTTCGCCTTCAACGGCTTACAGAACGCTCCTCTACCGCACTGATGCAAGCATCAGTACCCGTAGCTTCGGTGAATTGCTTAGCCCCGTTACATCTTCCGCGCAGGCCGACTCGACTAGTGAGCTATTACGCTTTCTTTAAATGATGGCTGCTTCTAAGCCAACATCCTAGCTGTCTAAGCCTTCCCACATCGTTTCCCACTTAGCAATTACTTTGGGACCTTAGCTGACGGTCTGGGTTGTTTCCCTTTTGACGACGGACGTTAGCACCCGCCGTCTGTCTCCCGGATAGCACTCTTTGGTATTCGGAGTTTGCAAAGGGTTGGTAAGTCGGGATGACCCCCTAGCCTTAACAGTGCTCTACCCCCAAAGGTGTTCGTCCGAGGCGCTACCTAAATAGCTTTCGAGGAGAACCAGATATCTCCCGGTTTGATTGGCCTTTCACCCCCAGCCACAAGTCATCCGCTAATTTTTCAACATTAG
>NZ_CP068230.1:0-42500 GCF_009183365.2 Shewanella algae | reverse complement strand
CGACTTGCATGTGTTAGGCCTGCCGCCAGCGTTCAATCTGAGCCATGATCAAACTCTTCAATTAAAGTTTTGGTTGAACCCGAAGGTTCTGCTCAATGAATTCTGTTCGTATGAACACTCTTCATCGAGTTAAATCGTTTTGTCGATTTCTCAATGCCTGTGAGTGTCCACACAGATTTGCTTGTTTATCTTGTTAAAGAGCAATCCCTTAGGCGCCGCGGCCATCGGGTCAGGGCTGCGTATTCTACGCTTTCCTGCTGCGGCGTCAAGAGGTATTTACCATCTTTTTTCGCCTGTCGTTGAAAGGACTCGAGAGCCGTTTTTCTTCGACCCTGTCACGTCTTTCGCGTTGCCGCTGCGCCGTGTCAGTGGGAGCGCATTATAGGGAGCCAAAACTTTTGTGCAAGGGCTTTTTATAAGAAAACTGCTGTTTTTGGCTTATTTGCCGAGAATTTGTCCTGACCTGCCACTTTTTAATCTTTATAATGGCGAAAACCAATCATATAAGGACTTTTTATGGCCAATTCTCTCAGATCTTACCAAGGTACCAAGCCAAAGTTGGCCGAAGGCGTCTATGTTGATGAAGCTGCGGTTCTGGTAGGTGACATCTTTTTGGATCAGGACGCCAGCGTTTGGCCCATGGTGGCTGCCCGGGGTGACGTCAATCATATTCGCATCGGCAAACGCAGTAGTGTTCAGGATGGCACTGTCTTGCATGTTACCCGTAAGTCGCCGGCCAACCCAGAGGGACACCCATTGCTCATCGGCGATGATGTCACCATAGGCCACAAAGCCATGCTTCATGGTTGCAAGGTAGGTAATCGTGTATTGGTTGGCATGGGAGCCATTATTTTGGATGGCGTCATCATCGAAGACGATGTGATTTTAGGTGCTGGTTCCTTGGTGCCTCCCGGCAAGGTGCTAAAGAGTGGCTTTCTCTATATAGGCAGCCCGGCCAAGCAGGCTCGCCCCTTGACCGAAGCCGAACGCCAATTTCTGCCACAATCGGCAGACAACTATGTCCGCCTTAAAGATGAGTACCTGGCCGAGCAAAGTAGTACTGACTAAGAAAGTTATACTGACTCAGGTAACTCTATCTCACCTGAGTCATTGAAGCATTCCTGCTCAATCAGCGCCTCGGCTTCATCTTCGAAGTCGAAGCGCCACTGTTCAAACAGGCTCAGGATCTCTTGCTCTTCGAGAAAAACCTTGCCACTTAGTTGCTGCATACGTTGTAAGCCAACATAGCAAGGAATATTGACCCCTTGCTGCTGGGCCATAAACTTGAGCCTGTTTGATTCGGCTTGCCACTGACACAAGTCGCTGAAGATGATCCCCTGATTCATGAGGCCTCTCCTTTTAATTCTTGCCGCAGACTCTCGAGTACAGGCTCAACTTTGGGCATGACACCTCGCCATAAATAGAAACTTCTAGCCGCCTGCCCCACCAACATTCCTAAGCCATCCAGTGTTTTTGCCGCCCCTTGCTCGGCAGCCCAGCGATTGAACGTAGTTGTTTGTGCCGAATACATCATGTCGTAGCAATAGCTATGATTGGCAACCACGGTTACGGGAATATCCGGTAGCTCACCATGCAAACTGGCTGAGGTGGAATTGATAATGAGATCATAACCCTCATAGAGTTCATTTCGCCTCAACGCCTGCAATTGCTGTGGCGCAATAGCCGCCAGCACCTCGGCCTTACTGTATGTTCTATTATAGATATCAATATGGCCGACACCGGCCGCCAACAGAGAAAGCAGACAACCTCTGGCAGCCCCACCAGCGCCGAGCAGCAAGACCTTTTTATCTTGCAGCGTCAGGTAACGACTGAGATCGGCCACCAAGCCGTAGCCATCGGTATTATCGCCCCGAATTCTGCCATCATCCAGTTTAATCAGGGTGTTCACTGCGGCGGCGGTTTCGGCTTCCTGGCTCAACTCATCACAGAGTTGAAAGGCTTGTTCCTTGAAAGGCACAGTGACATTAGCGCCCTTCCCCCCGGCAGCAAAAAAAGCCATGACACTGCCGCTGAAGTCATCGATTGGTGGCAGAATCGCTTGATAGCTTAGGGCTTGCCCGGTCTGAGCGGCAAAGGCTGCATGGATAGCCGGTGATTTACTGTGATGAATGGGATTGCCAAAGACGGCATAGCTGTCGGTCATCTGTGCTCCAGAGCAATGGAAGATATATCAGTCTACTCAGCGGCCCTAGGTCAGGCAAGGCTGCCGACCTATGGGGTTTTCATTGTATACTGGCGCCAAAATCGACAACAAGATTCAACACGAAAATGAACTGGCTAAAGAAAATTATCAATCGCAAACCCGAGGCCGAGCGGGACCCCACCCAGTCCAACGCCTATGATCTGATTGGTGGCGACGAGACGATACGCGCCATAGCCAAGAGCTTTTATCAGCAAATGCAAACGCGGCCGGATACTCAGGAACTCCTGTCCATACATCAGGCTCCGCTGGCACAATCGGAACAGAAACTATATGAATTTCTCAGCGGTTGGTTGGGAGGGCCTCAGCTGTATCAAGCCAAATATGGCCACCCGGCGCTGAGAGCCAGACACATGCCGTTTGCCGTTGATGAAAGAATGCGCGATCAGTGGCTGTTATGCATGAGGGCCTCGCTGGAGGCCAATCTGAAGGATCCTGAACACAGGAAAGTGATTTTCAATGCTATCGCTCAGTTAGCTGACCATATGCGTAACCAATAAGCCAAAGAAAGGCTTATTGGTTACGCTCACTAACTATTCGGTGAGCCAATCCCTGGGGTGCAAAAAGTCACTGTATAGCTTGGCTTCGGCAGAGCCGGCTTCAGGTTCATAGGCGTATTGCCAGCGAACCAAGGGCGGCATCGACATGAGTATTGACTCGGTTCGGCCGCCGGTTTGCAGCCCAAACAGCGTTCCTCTGTCATAGACCAGGTTGAACTCTACATAGCGACCTCGGCGATACAGTTGGAACTCACGCTCACGCTCGCCATATTCGGTATCCTTACGCAGCTCAACAATGGGGGCATAGGCAGGTAAGAAGCCTTTTCCGACAGCTTGCATGAAAGCAAAGCAGTGCTCAAAGCCACCTTCATTGAGGTCATCGAAGAAAAGGCCGCCGACACCGCGGGTTTCGTTTCTGTGTGGCAGGAAGAAATACTCATCGCACCATTTTTTGTACTCGGGATAAACCGCTTCGCCGAAGGGCTCACAAATCGCTTTGGCTTGCTGATGCCATTCGCGCACATCCTCGAGGAAAGGATAATAGGGGGTCAGGTCGAAGCCACCACCAAACCACCAGACAGGATCGGCACCTTCTTTACAGGCGATAAAGAAGCGCACATTGGCATGGGTGGTTGGGATATAGGGATTAAGCGGATGGATAACCAGTGAAACCCCCATAGCTTCAAAGCTTCGTCCGGCCAGCTCAGGCCTGTGTGCCGTAGCCGAAGCCGGCATGGCCGCGCCTTCTACATGGGAGAAGTTCACCCCGGCCTGTTCAAACACGCCACCGCCGTTAAGTACCTTACTGATCCCGCCACCGCCCTCGGCCCGTTTCCAGGAATCGGTAGCAAACTCAGCTTTGCCATCCAGTCGTTCCAGTCCTTCACAAATCTGTTGTTGTAGTTGCATCAAGAATGCTTTTACCTGGTGGGAATCAGGTGCCGTCATGCTCGCTCCTTCTTGCTTGGAATTGTTAGCCATTACGCAGGATCTGGCCGCTGCGAATATCTATGATGGTGGAAGGCTGGCGCTGCTGCCCCAACTCCCCTTCGATAAGGGCATCTATCTGCCCGGCAAAAGCTGTTTCAATATCATTCACAGTCAGTGCCGGCGGCTCACCCGCCAAGTTGGCACTGGTGGATACCAGCGGCTTACCCAAGGTATCACACAACTCCCTGACAACCGGATGGGCCGACACCCTGACGGCTATAGAGTCAAAATGGCCACAAAGCAGTTGGCTCATTCCCTGACGCACCGGCATGACAAAGGTAAAAGGTCCGGGCCATTTGGCAAAAGCCTGCTGCAGTTGCTCATCACTCAGTTGAGACTCGTCCAGATAGGGTTGCAACTGCCGATAGTCACTGGCGACCATGATAAGCCCCTTGTGCCAGGGGCGCTGTTTGATGTCGAGAATTCGGGAAACGGCGGCTTCATTATCGGGATCGCATCCCAAACCATAAACAGCTTCGGTGGGATACGCTATGACCCCTCCATCCAGAAGCAGTTGCTTACTCCTGGCGGCGAGCAAGTGCAGCATTGAGAGTACCTTTTATAGAGACAAAGACGGCTGAGCGCCCTCGGCGACAGCGGAGGTGATTATAGTCACATATTGAGCCGGATCACAGAGTTCGCTTGTACTTACATTCCTTACGGGGACATTCCAGTCTGTCGCCTGCAGCTCCCTTACGTTCTACCAGAATACCGAAACCGCATTCAGGACAAGCTTCTGCCCGAGGAGGAAAATTCACCAAAAACTTGCACTTGGGGTAGTTGCTGCAAGCATAAAAGCTCTTGCCGAACTTGCTGGTCCTATGCTCAAGCACTCCGCTATTACACTGAGGACAAGCCACTTTTTCAGCCTCTTCCTGCTGATCGTGTCGCTCGATATGAGTGCATTGTGGATACTGGGTACAACCAATAAAAATACCAAAGCGCCCCGACTTGACCGCTAACTCGTGGCCACACTGGGGACACTCGGAGCCGGGAATAGGCTGGGAGTCGATGGATTCGTGCTGCACCAAAGGCCGGGTGTAATCGCACGCTGGATAATTGTTACAGCCAATGAAGCCACCATGCTTACTGTGGCGCACGGAGAGCTCACTGCCGCACTTGGGACAAAGTTCATATTCTTTCTCGAGCGCGTGCGCCCGAGCATTGAACAACTGCTGGTCTATCTTGGCCATGACACATCTCGCTGTTAAAAGAGTTAGGCGAACATTTTACCAGCGCCACACGGATAAAGGGAGCCTGCAACAGGAGTCATCAAACAGCAAAGACAAATGGGGCTGGGATCTCAGTGCGGATGAAGATATATTGTATCCAAAATAACAAAAAGGACCCTCTCTATGCCTCTGCTCACAACTCCAGGAAAATCTCTCGCTTCCATACTGATGACGCTAATGATCAGCGCCTGCGCCGGCCACACGCAGACCACGAATCTGTCCCCCGCCATAGCGACAGCTTCCCATGAACAATTACTGCAACACTCGGATGCCCTCTATAACCCAGTGCAATTGCAGCATATGCTCGCGTCACTACAAAACACAACGGATATGACACAGTGGCAGCAAGGGCTGTTTTATTTGAGGGGATACAGTTATTTCGGTCCCTTCGATAAATTGACCGACACAGATTTTCAGGCCATAGCCGACGCGTTGGCAAGGTTGCCGCAACAGGCAAACTTTTCTATGGATGAGCAGTTTGCCGTAACCCTCTATCTCTATTTCACCAGCGACCAGCAAGCCGGAAAACTTGCACCACTACTGCCGAGGCTCGCCCGCCAGCTGTCTCGATTGGGTAAACAAACTGCCAGTGAAGCCAGAGATTATGCATTATGGGAGACAATTCGAGCCTATGGATTTCTACTTAATCAGAGCCGACAGCGGCTAGATGGCCAGTTGAATAAGCTGCTGTTGCAACAGCGCCTCGACGCAGATCTTTTGGGTTTTGTAGCTGGCGACAGATCACCATGGGAGCGGGAAAACGCATATTGGGCCCTGGCCATGTATCGCCTGGCACTGCCCCCCAGCAAAGGCAAACAAGCTGACGATGCCCCGACTCCAGAACAACTGGCTCTGGATACACAGCTCGAAGTCCTGGCACTCAAAGATATTGCCACCAGAGGTGATGCCGGTAAAGACAGCTACACCTTGGGATACCATGTAAACCACTTTGGTGGTCAACTGAGTTGCCAAGAGAAGACTCAGCTTTGCCGCATACCGGACTTACTCTCTGTACTACCGCAAAGACATAAATGTTCAGAGTCTCTATTTATCGTCGCCCAGGATCTCAGCACCGCTGAATTTACCGAGAGCTGCCAGCGACTAACGTCCCAGGAAAGCCATTTCCACTCTTTGCTCAAAACTGAGCAACAACCTACAACCAACGATCACAACCAGGCGCTGCAAGTCGTAGCTTTCAAAAACTGGAGCCAGTACAACGCCTATGGGCAGTTGCTGTTTGATATAGGTACAGACAACGGCGGCATGTATATAGAAGGTACACCACAGCAACCGGGCAACCAAGCCAGCTTCTTTGCCTTTCGCCAATTCTGGATCGCTCCCGAGTTCGCCATTTGGAACCTGAACCATGAGTACGTCCACTATCTGGACGGACGTTTCGTCAAATATGGTGGCTTTGGCCATTTTCCAGGCAAAATGGTGTGGTGGGCCGAAGGCTTGGCGGAATATATCTCCAAGGGAGAAACTAATCCTAAGGCTATTGATTTGGCAACTGAAGCCCTGGAACAGAAAAAGACTTTGGACTTGGAGAGTATTTTTGCCACCGAGTACCAGGACGGCCAAGATCGTACTTACCGCTGGAGCTACTTGGCTATCCGCTTCCTGGCAGAGCAAGAACCTCAGGCACTCGTTCGCCTGAGCCAAGCCTTGAAAATGGATTATTTTGCCGGTTATGAGCAGGAATTGACGGCCTTAACATCAAAGGAGCCAGCTTTCCAGCAATGGCTGCAACAACTGGCCCAAACAGCCAAAAGCAGTGACGCGGATACCGCTCCATCAATACGCAAGCTCAATAGGTACAGCTATCGTGACTACCTGCGGCCGGCACACTTGCGCAGTAGCGGCCGTCATCAACACTACTGACAATGTCGTAATCGGATGCTTGATTCAGATAAGAAAGAGTTTAGTAAGGTGCCGGCAAGTCTGGCACCTGTATTGCCAAAACATAAGAATATGAACAAAAACCGGCTTAGTTGGGGAATGGTAGAAATAAAAGGGGTCGCTTAATGAAAGCCAAACCGGGCAGCTAAATCCGGAAATTAAGCTGCTGCGGCATAGCTAAAACAGATCAGGAGTGTAATCGACCTTCTTCGGGTTGCTCGAAGATAAGATCTTCCATCTGCTCATAGGCGGACTCATTACCGGGAGCATTGAACAATACCATCAGAATCACCCACTTGAGGTCTTCCAACACCATGGCTGACTCGTCCAATTCCATCACCCTATCAATAACCATCTCCCTGGTTTGCACATTCAGCACCCGAATCTGCTCCAGGAACAACAGGAAACCACGGCACTCGACGTCCAGTTTCTCCATTTCATCTTTGGTATAGATGCGGAAGGAATGTTGAGTATGCCCTCTAAGGTAGGGAGTATCACTCTCCTGCAGTTCGGCCAACCGCTCAAGCCAGGAAAGCGCCTTGATGATTTCGGACTGATGGAAACCGGCACGGGTGAGTTCTTTGGTCAACTCATCTTCGTCGACCAACATTTCAACTTCACTATGAACATAGTTTTCAAACAGATACATGAGGATATCAAACATGGCTATTTCCTCTTAAGTCTAACGTAACCACCGGGTACTGCGGCAACCCAACCTTGCAACTCAAGTTCAAGCAATTGTTCCAACACCAGATCCAACGTTATTCCACTATGCTCAACCACAATATCCAAAGGTGTGGTCTCATAATCTACACTAGCTAACAGCGTTTTAAATGGCAACTCAGAGTTATCACTTGGTTTTATATGGTGACTCTTGTGCAAATCTTCAAGGTGGCAGCTACATAAAGGCGCCAACTCTTCCACTATATCGGCCACAGACTCCACAAGTTTTGCCCCATTGCGAATTAAATCGTGGCATCCCTGGTGTTCATCGCCCATAACGGAACCCGGAACCGCAAAGACTTCTCTGCCTTGTTCTGCCGCCAAACGGGCGCTGATCAGTGAACCACTGCGCCGACGGGCTTCTACCACCAAGGTTCCCATTGCAAGGCCGCTGATTATACGGTTTCGTTTGGGGAAATTCCCGGAAAATACACCGACAGAAGGCCAAAGTTCACTGATAACAGCGCCATGTACTTGAATATCATCATAAAGGGCTCTATGCCTTCGAGGGTAAATTTCGTCAATTCCGGTTCCCAGTACTGCGATAGTCTTGCCGGTTGACGATAAGGCTCCCCGGTGAGCAGCGCCATCTATGCCGGCAGCCATACCACTGCATACGCTGATGTTCAAGGCATCCAGTTCGGCGCCCCACTGCCAGGCGAGCGACAAACCGGCGCGGCTGGCATCGCGGCTGCCGACCATGGCCAGCGCGGGTTGCAGCAGGGTTTCAACCTGTCCTTTGACGAACAAAATCGGAGGAAAATCTGGGATATGTTTCAACAATGGCGGGTAAAAGGGATCATCGGGGCAGATTAGATATCTGCCCTCTGCACCCTGCTGCCATTGCAAGGCTTGGTCAACTTTTTCAGGAGCCAACTCCAAGCGTTGGAGCTGTGTCTGGTTTATTGGCAAAGACTGGGGTTCATGTTCCAGCCTCTGTCTCAACTCAGCCACATCCATGTGCAAGAGTAATTGTCTTATCCGGAGGGGTCCCAGTCCAGATACCGCAGCGACAACCAGCCAATCAACCAGACTATTATGCGTCATTCACCTTTCAGTAATATGTCAGGCTTGACCAAAAGGTCATCAACCCTGACAGGGCTCTCGTTCACCATGATGAGCCCGAGAGCTGTCTTGTCGAATACCTTGAACACCATTACCTGACCGCGATAGAGGTCGGGCAGTTTAACGGCATTGTCTGAGCCCATCTTGGCCATCAGGTTGTCGTAAGCAGAGCGTTCGGTCGGCGGTACGGGGATACCATCGCCGTTGATCACCACTTCGGCACCGTCCTTGTAGATAGAGAACACATCGCCGGGCTCTACGCCCTCACGGCTGCCCCGATCCAGATAAAACACATCCAGTTTCCCCATGGCGCGAATTTTACGTTCAGATGCCAACACCTTGGCGCCCTCGGTATCGCTGGCCTTGGGAATAAAGTAGGCAGACAACAAGGAGTCGTCTTCTATCGCCAACACTCTGAAACCGGCTTTGGTTTCGCGGAAATTGTTGAGCAGCTTCACCTTGGAAACCTCACCCGACTCCACCACTCGGCCGCTGGCACTGAGGATCACTTCCTGACCCAGCAACTCACCGGTTTCCTTATTGGTAAATTCGCGCCCGGGCTGATACATCCCGACCTTATCGCCTTGTGGCAGATTGGCCTGGATATAGATGATGTCGTCCATCACATGGTGACGGGAATCTCTTTCTCCCCCCAGCACCATAGGTTGTTCCTTGAACCACTCGGGGTCGACCACCCGGTTTTGCACCAGGTAGGGTTGAATCAAGGCCAAATCGACCGCGGGAATGGCACCGCCTTTGGGTTGAACCCTTCCGGCCGGGCTCTTGCGAACATGAGGTTTATTGACCAGCCTGGGTTCACCGTCGATAAACACCAGTGTTAATCGATCACCGGGATAAATAAGGTGTGGATTGGCTATCTGGGGATTGGCGCCCCAGAGTTTGGGCCAACGCCATGGGTCTTTGAGGAACAATGCCGATATATCCCAAAGGGTATCGCCTTTCTTGACCACATAAGTATCAGGATGACCGGGTTTTAATGTCAGGGTATCTGCTGCAACGAAGGCGCAATTAAATGTCAGTAACGCGAGTAAAATTAACCGTTTCATGGGGGCTTCCATGTTGTCTGGCTCATTAGTGAGAGCTTTTGCTGTTATTGATAGCCGCTAAGGATTAAAATTAACGCAATAGCACAAGTCAGTATAACCAACTGGCACGGATTTGACAGACTTGTTAAGAGTTTATCTATGGCCCTGTTAAAAGTATTACGATTCCCAGACGAGAGATTACGCACGATTGCCCAGCCCGTGACAGAATTTGATTCTGCACTGCAGACGCAAATCGATAATATGTTCGAGACCATGTACGAAGAAAAGGGTATTGGTCTGGCTGCAACTCAAGTCGATTTTCATAAGCAATTGATTGTGATGGACTTGCAGGACGATGTCGAACGTCCAAAAGTCTTTATCAACCCCCAAATTATCAGCGCAAGTGGCGACTTCTGTAATGAAGAGGGTTGTCTGTCTGTACCCGGTATTTATGCCAAGGTGGATAGAGCCGAATTTATTACCGTGACGGCGCTCGACCGTGATGGCAATGAATTTACTATTGAAGCAGACGGTTTATTTGCCATCTGTATTCAGCACGAGATGGATCATCTAAAGGGCAAGCTTTTCGTTGATTATCTGTCACCACTGAAACGTCAGCGGATCAGACAAAAGCTGGAAAAAGCGGCACGTCAGGAAGCTAAAGCCTGAATTAATCCCGAATAATTAGGATCTATTTTGAAACCACTGAAGATCATTTTTGCCGGTACTCCGGACTTTGCAGCGCGCCACCTGCAGGCGCTGCTGGACTCAGAGCATCAAGTCATTGCCGTCTATACCCGAGTGGACAAACCCGCCGGACGAGGCCACAAACTAACCCCAAGCCCGGTCAAGGCGCTGGCGTTGGAACACGATATTCCCGTCTATCAACCCAAGTCGCTGCGCCACGAAGAAGCCCAGCAGGAGCTGGCAGCTCTTGGAGCCGATATCATGGTGGTGGTCGCCTATGGCCTGATCCTGCCATTGGCAGTGTTGCAGGCTCCCCGCCTGGGATGCATCAATGTTCACGGCTCTATTCTGCCGCGCTGGCGCGGTGCGGCGCCTATCCAAAGGGCATTGTGGGCCGGGGACAAAGAAACCGGGGTCACTATAATGCAGATGGATGTCGGTTTGGATACCGGAGACATGCTGCTCAAGACCTCGCTGCCGATAGCCGATGACGACACTTCAGCAACCCTGTATGAAAAACTGGCCCAACAGGGACCAGTGGCACTGATCCAAGCTCTGCAAGGTCTGGCCGAAGGCAAACTCACCGCCGAGCCGCAGGATGAATCACTGGCCAACTACGCCGAAAAACTCAGTAAAGAGGAAGCCCGTATCGACTGGCATAAGGCTGCCCGCAATCTGTGGCAGGAGATCCGCGCCTTTAACCCATGGCCGGTGAGCTACTTTGAATGCCAAGGGCAAAATATCAAGGTCTGGCAGGCTGAAGTGGAAGAGTCAGCCGAGCAGTTTGAGCCGGGCACAGTGGTGCGCGCCGACAAGCGAGGATTAGCCATTGCCACTGCCGATGGCCTATTGGTGTTGAAAAAGGCACAACTGCCAGGGAAAAAACCGCTGGATATCGCCGATATTCTCAACGCCAGGGGCGAATGGTTCCAGCCCGGTAATAATTTGGCTCAAGCATCATGAGGCAGAATCTCAGAGCTCTTGCCGCCAAGGCCATCTTTCAGGTACTGGAACGGGGCATGTCCCTCTCGGTTGCCCTGCCCGAACAACAGCAGCAGCTTCACAGCGGCAAAGACAAGGCGCTTTTGGCCGAACTTTGCTACGGCGTAATGCGCACCCTGCCACAACTGGACAAGAGAGTCAGCGACTGCCTCAGTAAACAGTTCAAAGGGAAACAGCGTATCGTCCACCAGCTGCTTCTTGTGGGTTGTTACCAATTGTATTTCACCCGGATACCGGCCCATGCAGCCATTTCGGAAACTGCCGAAGCTTGTCGTCAGCTGAAGTTTGAAAACCTGGTCAAGGTAGTCAACGGCGTTTTACGCAATATCCAGCGAGACAATAGCCCACTGGCCACAGATAACCCTGTGCTGGAACACAATACGCCCAACTGGATCCTCAAGGCGCTCACTGCTGCCTATCCGGAAAACTGGCAACAAGTGGTGCAACAGAGTCACCAGCGGCCGCCACTGTGGCTGCGCAACAACCGTTTATCCCAAAGCCGTGAGCAATATCTGCAACACTTGGCTGAAGCCGAAATTGCCGCCACTCCAGGTCAGGGGGAAGACAGTATATTGCTCGAGCAAGCCTGCGATGTCACCACTCTGCCCGGCTTTGGCGAAGGCTCAGTGTCTGTGCAGGATGGTGCTGCTCAATGGGCCGCCACCCTGCTGGCACCTCAAGCGGGCGAAACCATTCTCGATGCCTGCGCCGCTCCGGGAGGCAAGAGTTGCCATCTGCTGGAGCTGTGTCCTGACATAGAACTGGTGGCGGTCGACAACGACAACAAACGGCTGCAGAGAGTTGCCGAGAACCTGCAAAGGTTGCAACTGAATGCCAAGTTGGTGCACGGCGATGCCGCAAATATTGCTTCATGGTGGCAGGGTAGCAAGTTTGATCGCATATTACTGGATGCCCCCTGCTCGGCTACCGGCGTTATTCGGCGCCATCCGGATATCATGTGGCTGCGTAAGCCACAGGATATTGAGGAGTTGGCCAAGGTGCAGCAACAGATATTGGATCACTGCTGGCAATGGTTGAAGCCAGGCGGTGTACTGTTATACGCCACCTGCTCTATCCTGCCACAGGAAAACCGCGATCAAGTTGTCGCCTTCCTGGAGCGTACGCCGGATGCCCGGCTGGAAGCTATCACTCAGGCAGACCAGCCAGATGCGATAGGCTGGCAAATCTTGCCCGGACAGGACAATATGGACGGGTTTTATTACGCGCGAATCGTTAAGTCGAAACTTCAGGGATAAGACGAGGCCATGAAAATAATCATCTTGGGCGCAGGTCAGGTCGGTGGCACCCTTGCAGAAAACCTGGTGGGTGAAAACAACGATATCACCATAGTCGACAGTGACAGAAATCGCCTTAGGGCACTGCAAGACAAATATGACTTGCGGGTGGTTGTCGGTCACGGAGCCCACCCCGGCGTCTTAAAAGAAGCCGGCGCCGAAGATGCCGATATGCTGATCGCTGTAACCAACAGCGACGAATGCAACATGGCCGCCTGTCAAATTGCCTATACCCTGTTTGGCACACCAACCAAGATAGCCCGTATTCGCTCAGAGCAGTATTTGGGGATGCAGGATAAGCTGTTTATCGACAGTGAAACCAAGAGTAATGAACCTCGGACACGGGGTGGTTTCATCATAGATGAGCTGATTGCCCCCGAACAGTTAGTAACCGCTTACATACAACGCCTGGTAGATTATCCAGGGGCTTTACAGGTTCTTGAGTTCGCTGAAGGAAAGCTGAGTCTGGTGGCTGTTCGCGCCTATTATGGCGGCCCATTGGTGGGCAACGCGCTGGCTGCACTGCGCGAACACATGCCGAATATTGATACCCGGGTAGCGGCGATTTTCCGTCAGGGACGGCCGATTATGCCCAGGGGAACCACTATCATAGAAGCCGATGATGAAGTGTTCTTTGTCGCCGACAGTCGCCATGTGCGGGCAGTAATGAGTGAGATGCAGAAGCTGGATAACAGTTACCGCAATATCATGATCGCCGGTGGCGGTAACATAGGTTTGGGACTGGCCAAGAAGCTACAGCGTAATCACTCGGTCAAGTTGATAGAACATCGTCAGGACAGAGCCGAGGCGCTGTCGGAAAAGCTGGAAAATACCACGGTATTCTGCGGTGATGCTTCCGATCAGGAACTCCTGATGGAAGAGCACATAGATCAAACCGATGTGTTTATCGCCGTCACCAACGACGACGAGGCCAATATCATGTCGGCACTGTTGGCCAAACGTATGGGTGCCAAGAAAGTGATGGTGCTTATTCAGCGTGAAGCCTATGTCGATATTGTTCAGGAAGCCAATATAGATATCGCCATTTCACCGCAGCAAGCCACCATCTCGGCCTTGTTGACCCATATCCGCCAGGGGGATATCTGCAACGTATATTCACTGCGCCGAGGCGCTGCCGAGGCGATTGAAGCCATTGCCCACGGTGATTCCAGCACCAGCAAAGTCGTGGGTAAACAGATAGGCGAAATCAAGCTGCCACCGGGTACCACCATAGGCGCCATAGTCCGCGACGATGAAGTCTTGATGGCCCACGATAAGACAGTTATCGAACAGGGAGACCATGTCATTCTCTTCCTGGTGAACAAGAAGTTTATCGGCGAAGTGGAAAAACTGTTCCAGCCGAGCGCTTTCTTCTTCTAAGGCTCTGGCCATGCTGAATTTTCGCCCACTACTATTCATCCTAGGCCTGTTTTTGTCCATGCTGACGGCCTTTATGTTTATTCCACTCTTCTTCGCCCTGTTTTACGGCGAAGAAACAGTGGCAGCCTTCATGGCATCGGCGCTGGTCACAGGTACTGTCTCCAGTATCTGTATGCACAGGGGCCAGGGGCAGCAACTTAATCTGAATATCCGCGACATGTTCCTGCTGACAAGTCTAACCTGGTTTATTGTCAGCTTGTTCGCCGCCATGCCCTTTACCCTGTATCACGGTATTGGCTATACCGATGCCTTCTTTGAAACCATGTCGGGGATCACCACCACAGGCTCCACTGTACTATCCGGGCTGGACAGCATGGATCACAGCATTCTTGTCTGGCGTTCGCTGTTGCAGTGGCTCGGTGGCATAGGCTTTATTGTGATGGCGGTGGCCATTCTGCCGTTTCTCAACGTAGGGGGGATGCGGCTGTTCAGAACCGAATCCTCAGATTGGTCCGACAAGGCCATCCCCCGCACCCAGAGTCTGGCCAAATACCTGTTTCTGGTGTATTTGGGGCTGACAGTATGCTGCGGTTTAGCATATCACTTGGCGGGGATGAACTGGTTTCAAGCGCTCAACCATGCCATGACCACGCTCTCCACTGGGGGCTACTCGACTTCGGACAGTTCCATGGCAGCCTTTCCTAAGGCGGCGCACTGGGTCGGGGTGGTATTTATGGCGGCCGGTGGCCTGCCGCTGCTGATGTTTGTTCAGAGTCTGCAGCAACGTAGTATCAAGGTCTGGAATGATGCCCAAGTGAAAGGCTTTATTCTTTTTCTGCTGCTGGTGTCTTTCTCTCTGGCTTATTGGCTCTACAGTTCGCGTGAAATAGCCTTTATTGACGCCCTGCGGCTCTCGAGTTTCAACGTGGTTTCCGTGGTCACTACCACAGGCTATGGCCTGACCGACTATGGCAGTTGGGGGGCGCTGGCAAATATCGCTTTTCTGTTCCTGATGTTTGTCGGCAGCTGTTCAGGTTCAACCTCCGGCGGCATCAAGATATTCCGCTTCCAGATCGCCGGCGCCATCATGCGCGAACAATTGAAGCAGCAGTTTCATCCCAACGGCATTTTCCGCGAGCGCTACAACAACCGACCTATCAATGAAGAGATTGTGCGCTCCTTGGTGACCTTCGCACTGCTGTTTATGCTGGTTATCGTGATGCTGGCGCTGGTGTTGGTGCTTTGTGGTCTTGACCCTGTCACCAGCCTGTCCGGCGCAGTAACGGCAGTGACCAACGTCGGCCCAGGGCTTGGCCCTGTTATCGGCCCAGCAGGCAACTTTTCCAGCCTGCCGGACTTGGCCAAATGGGCACTGTCGATAGGCATGTTACTGGGCCGCTTGGAGATCCTGACTGTCGCCGTCTTGTTCCATCCCAGCTTCTGGAAATACTGATATTATCTATGGGTGAATTTTATTCAGCTGTAGATAATCGGTCTGCAGGACATACATGCGTTTGACATCCGAGTATTGGCCGTTGATAAAGATCTCCTGCACCAGATGGCCTTCCTCTTTAAAGCCGCACTTCTGATAGAGTTGTAACGCCTTGTCATTCTCCAAGGCCACATGCAGATAAACCTTGTATAGGTTCAGTATGGTAAAGGCGTAGTTGAGCGCCTTGTTAACCATGGCCCTGGCGTAGCCTCGCCCCTGAAACTCAGGCGCTATGATTATCTGAAACTCGGCATTGCGATGAATGTCATTGATCTCCACCAGCTCAACCAGACCTATGGTCTGCTGCTGAGCATTTTCTGCGATAAAGCGCCGCTCTGTCTTGTCGTGGATATGCTTGTTGTAGAGCTCTTCAAGCTCATCGAACGATTCATAGGGCTCTTCAAACCAGTAAGCCATAATGATGCGGTTGTTATTCAGCTGATGAATAAACCTCAGGTCTGTTCTTTCCAGCGCCCGTAGGCGAATCTCACCGTCATTCATGACACCTCCTAAAGTCGTGCCAATAAAGCCAGCCATATTAAGCGGACAACAGGCACACAGATAGTGAAAGTTAATTTACCTTGCCACCCTTTTCCACACATACAAAAAAGCGCAGTACCAGGACTGCGCTTTGAAAACATTGCCTCTATCAGGAAGCCAAGTCACTCAGGTACTCGGCATAGTGCTTTACGTCTTCCCAGTCCGTGTAGTCGATAACCGTCTTGGGATCGGTTGGCCCCCCCGTCATCTTCATGATCAGCCGGATCATAAAGCTGTCCAGCCAGCCCCAAGAGGGGTAATCCACCTTACCGGCGATAATCTTCACATCCTTGGGCTTCCAATCCGACAGGGCTATGAACTTCTGCAGATACTTGTTGTTTTCCGGGATCCGTTTCTCCGGCTTGCGAGCCACCACATTGACGGAAAAGAAACTGAGTCCTTTCTCTGTCAGCACCTGTTGGTGTTTGCTGCAAAAAGCGAACACACTCTTGTCGTAGGTACCATAAAGCACACAAGCACCGAGGACCACGGCATCATATTTTTGCCAGTCGATGTTTTCCGCCTCCGCCGCAGCCAAATCCATGCTGTCACACTCATGGCCCAACTGCTGTAGCCTTTCGGCAATACAGCGACTGATCTTGGCAGTGTGGCCACCACGGGAGAAGTAGAGCACAAGAATGGATTTCATAAGTTCGCCTATTGAGTGTCTGTAACTTAAATTGTGTGGCTTATCGCCCGGATTGAACAAGTTGAAAGATCACATAATCGGCTTCAACCCGTGAGAATATTGCCGCAAATTGCGCTGTATCGGTATTTTTCAGGCTAGAATTGCGATCCAGATAAAAGACTGATGATTGTGCTCATCTCCCCATTCAATTAGAATAACCTAATCAAAAGGCGAAGAGGTTCCAAGCTGATGCAAAAAGATATT
Organism: Shewanella algae; assembly: GCF_009183365.2. Lineage (NCBI taxonomy): Bacteria > Pseudomonadati > Pseudomonadota > Gammaproteobacteria > Alteromonadales > Shewanellaceae > Shewanella > Shewanella algae. The sequence goes on along the minus strand of NZ_CP068230.1, from coordinate 25,536 downwards.
GATGTCGCAGCCATGCTTTCCAATGCGGAAAACGCTGCCAAATGGCTCAAGGCCATCGCCAACCCTTACCGCCTGATGATCCTCTGCCTTCTGCTGGATCAAGAGTTGAGCGTCACTCAGTTGAATGAAACCGTGCCCCTGAGCCAGTCCGCTCTGTCACAACATCTGGCGGTACTGCGTGCTGAAGATCTGGTGGCGACCCGCAAGAGTTCGCAGGTTGTTTACTACTCGCTCAAGAACCAGCAGGTCACAGAGGTCATCTCTATCCTGCACCGCAAGTACTGCGCTTAGGGAAGGTGCGAACAAGTCCCATGTGTGCTCTGCGTCGGCTTACGGGCCTGGATGCAAGGCGTGGTTCGCAGCAAATGGCCTAGTCCTTTGCAAGAAGCACAACGCAGCAGGCAGGCCTGTAAGCCACGCCCTTAGGGGCTTTCACAGCAACCGGCTTTCTGCGTTATCCAACCTCGACAGGCCCCGGCATGCCTTCAGTCAGATGCCTTGAACGCCAATTGCTGTGCAAGCCAGAGTGCCACGAGGACTTATTCGCACCTTCCTTATTAAAGCTCGGCAAACTCGGCAGCAAATGTCTTCACCCGCTGCCAATCGGTGAATTCATAAGTACCGCTGGTATCTGTTGGCCCCTTGGTTATCCACATAATCAGCCGAATCATGCTACGGTCAAATAAACCGTAGTTGGGATAGGCTATCTTGCCGGCAAACACGCCTTGCAACTGTGGCTGCCACAGGGATAACTGCAAAAACTTCTGCATATAAGGGTTGGTTTCCGGCGTATTCTTTTCCGGCTTGCGGGCCACAACATTCACGGTAAAGAAGGCGTTCTTCTTGGCGTTCAGCAGCGCATGATGGTTATTGACGAAACGATACAGCTCAGGCCTATGCTTACCATAACGTATGCTGGCACCCACCAAGATTTTATCGAATGTCGGTAACGTATCGGTTTCCACCTCAGCCAGCGATACCATAGAGACTATCTCACCCGCTTGGCTCAATTCATCGGCCATGGTCTGGCATATTGCCTTGGTCTGGCCATCAACGGTCGAGTAAATAATCAGAGTCTTGCTCATCAGTTCTTCCAGAAAGTCGGGGTAAACAACACCAATAAGGTAAAGATTTCCAAGCGCCCAAACAACATGGCAACCACAAGCACGTATTTGGCTCCGTCACCTATGCTGGCGTAGTTGCTGGCAACTTCGCCAAGGCCTGGCCCCAGGTTGTTGAGGCAAGCTGCGGTGGCACTGAAGGCCGTAATCGCATCCATCCCCATGGCCATCAGGACCAGCATACAGATGACAAACACCAGAGCATAAGCGGAGAAGAAGCCCCAAACAGCGTCTATCACCCTATCCGGCAACGCCTTGGAACCGATACGAATGGAGAACATGGCCCTGGGATGAATTAGACGCTTAAGCTCGCGCGAGCCCTGCAGTAACAGTAGCACCACGCGGATAACCTTGATCCCGCCGGCAGTAGAACCACCGCTGCCGCCGATAAAGCTGGAAAACATCAACAGAATAGGCAGAAACAGCGGCCAAACATGAAAGCTCTCGGTACCAAAACCGGCTGTGGTGGAAATGGATACCGCCTGAAACAGCGCATGATCCAGAGTTTGTTCCGGTGAGTCGTAGATACCCGAGTGATACAAGGTGGCGAAACAGATAGCGGTCAGCAGTAACTGAATACCGATAAGCGCCTTGAATTCGGCATCACGAAAGTAAACCTTGAAGTTGATCCCCCGGCGGGAAAATGCCGCAAAGTGCAGGCTGAAGTTCACGGCCGCAATCAGTAGAAATACCACACAAATTAAATTGATGGTCGGGCTTTGAAAGTAGCCCATGCTGGCATCATGGGTGGAGAAGCCGCCGATGGCGATAGTAGAAAATGAATGGCTGATGGCATCGAAGGCACTCATACCTGCGAGCCAGTAAGCGCCGGCACAGGCCAGGGTCAACATCAGATAGATATACCAGAGCGTCTTGGCCGTTTCGGCAATCCTGGGGGTCATCTTGGAATCTTTTACGGGCCCGGGGATCTCAGCCCGGTAAAGCTGCATCCCCCCAATCCCCAACACCGGCAGAATAGCCACCGCCAGCACAATAATTCCCATACCACCTAGCCATTGCAGCAAGTGACGATAAAAGAGTATCGCCTTTGGCAGGTTATCCAGGCCGACAATCACAGTGGCCCCTGTGGTTGTCAGTGCCGAAAAAGATTCAAAAATACTGTCGGCCAGCGACAAGTCCGGCTGTTTCGATAGCAAAAAGGGCAAGGTACCTATGGCACCAAGTACGGTCCAGAACAGCACAACAATCAAAAAACCCTCTCGGGTCTTGAGTTCTGCCTTATGGTGGCGATTGGGATACCAGAGCCAGAAGCCGATAAATAGACTGATAAAGAAGGCCTTGATAAAGGCTGTACCACCGCCGTCTTCATAGATAAGGGCCACCAATGCCGGAGGCAGCATAGTGATGGAGAAGAGCCCTATCAGTAACCCGGTAATACGGGTAATTGTTCGGTAATGCATGCCGTTTTTCAATCAGTCCATTGGCCAATAAAACCCAGCATTGTCGCACAAGTTATCAGAGTGTTCACTGTGAAAAATCTATCTTTAACTGGCCTTGGCTCATGGGAGCCAGCTCCTTATTGATGCTTCCGGTAACAGATAAGGGCACAGCCAGTGTCAGCCGAATCAGCTCTGAAAACTCCCGCCCCTCTATCAACACATCGAGCCTCTGCAGCAGATGTTCGACATCGGCCAATTGGTCGTAACGGCAAACCAGACTGCCTTTTTCCCTAAGCATTTTGGTCTTGGTCGCCAGCCTGGGCAACATCTGCTTGAGCCCACTACTGTAGGCACGAACCAGCCCACCCACACCCAACTTGGTGCCACCATAGTAACGCACTACAACCGCGCCAATCTCGCCTATGCCAGCCCCCAGCAATACCGCCAACATGGGGCGACCGGCACTACCGCCCGGCTCGCCATCATCACTCGAACCCATGGCCGACTGCCCCATGGGTGCACCACAAATAAATGCCTGGCAATAATGACTGGCACCAGGATAACGCTGCTTTATCTGTTGTAGTTGCTGTTTAAACTCTTCCGGCGAATGACAGGGAAATACGAGAGAGATAAAGCGGCTGTGCTTTATCTCCTCTTCATATTCCTGTTCTTCGGCCGCAATGGGATAACTTTCAATCAATGAGACCGGACTCTCGAGTCATGTTTTCGTTGCCATGGGCGTGGATTATGACATTGTCTTCGATACGGATCCCACCAAACGGGCGCAAACTGGCGATCAGGTCCCAATCCACTAACGCCTTGCGGCCATCTTGTTTGAGTGGCGCCAACAGGCTGTCGATGAAGTAGAGCCCGGGTTCTATGGTTACTACATGCCCGGGCGCCATAGTCCTGGTGCAGCGCAGAAACGGGTGCTCTTCCGGAGGGGCCACATGAGTGCCGCGTTCGTCATTGAAGAAACCACCTACATCATGCACCTGCAATCCCAACATATGCCCCAGCCCGTGAGGGAAAAACGCCCGGGTAATGCCCTGCTCCAACAGCGTCTCTTGTGAGCCTTTGGCCAGGCCGGCTTCAAGTAACAGAGTCGCCAGCTGTTGATGAGCCAGCAGATGCAGCTCGGTATAACGTTTGCCGGGTCGCAAGTGCTCAATCAGTTGAAGCTGCAGTTGATTCATCGCCTGGATAAGATCGTGGAACCGATTTTTTTCAAAAGCATGGGTACGGCTGATATCGGCGGCATAGCCGTGGAAAGAAGCACCTGCATCGATCAGAAAAGACAACCTCTGCTGTGGGCTTTCATGCTCCAACGCAGTGTAATGCAAAATAGCCGCATTTTGGTTGAGGGCTATGATGTTGCCATAAGGAACCTGATTCTCCCCTTGTGCTATGGCACTTAGATATTGCTGCTGGATTTCAAACTCACTGGCACCACTGTAGAAGGCGTTCTTGGCCGCGCGATGGCCCTTGACCGCAATGCGGTTAGCCTGACGCATACATTCCAACTCGTAATCTGTCTTACAGGCACGATAAAAGTGCATGTAACTCATTACGGCTTCGGGATTACAGTTGTTAAACCCGAGCACAGAAGCCACTTCCAGGTGTTCACCTACATAGGCCCAGCGACCTTCGGCCACAGGCAGGAGGTCCGCCACCTTATCGGCCTTGGTCAAAATACGGATATCAAAACTGTCACACCAAAAACTTTGCGGCAGATCTGTCACCTTATGCCAGAAGTCTTCGGGACGGTAGAAGATCAGTACAGGCTTGTCACGACCATTGACCAGCAGCCAACAGTGAGGTGTTTCCAGTAAAGGCACCCAGGCCTTGAAATGGGGATTCACCTTGAAGGGGTAATCGATATCGTCCAGAAACTGCCTGTGTGGTTGACCCGAATGAATTGCCAATCCAGACAGTCCCTCACGGGCACAAATCTCGGCAACCCTTTGATTAAGAGTGTTTATATGTGATTGATAATGCTGAGCCAGTTGCATAATAAGCCGTTCCTGTTATCTGAAATCAAGGTTCCCCTTGCTATTGGAAGCTGTTCACAGTTACAACAAAAGCCAGTGTGCAGTGTATCACAAAGCTGAAATTTGCAGCTAACCGGTAAGCAATTAAACGATCGTTTAAATTGGGTGTTGTATTTTTCCTTTTTTCGAAGCACACTGAGCAACAACTGGTCAAATGATGGCCTGAGCTGCCCTACTCCTAAGCAATAAGGATGCAAGCAATGATCTACCAAAATTCGATGATTCAGGTTGAGTTACTCGAGAATAATATCGCCCGCCTTTGCTTCAATGCCGAAGGATCGGTAAACAAATTCGACCGCGCCACCCTGACCTCTCTGGATGAGGCACTGGACGCCATCAAAGCAGAATCCAGCGTTAAGGCACTGCTGCTGACATCGGCCAAAGATGCCTTTATTGTCGGTGCCGACATTACTGAGTTCCTTGGGTTGTTCGCTCAGGAAGATGAAGTACTCTTGTCATGGTTGCAGCAAGCCAATGCGGTATTCAACAAGCTGGAAGACATGCCTTTCCCAACCGCTTCTGCCATCAATGGTTTTGCCTTGGGCGGTGGTTGCGAAACCATTTTGGCCACAGACTTCCGCATTGCCGACACCAGTGCCCGAATCGGCCTGCCGGAAACCAAGCTGGGGATCATCCCAGGATTCGGTGGCACAGTGCGCCTACCCAGAGTGATAGGTGCAGATAATGCACTGGAGTGGATCACCACAGGCAAAGACCAACGCCCGGAAGCCGCTCTCAAAGTCGGCGCAGTAGATGCAGTAGTGGCTCCAGAGCAGCTCCAGGCCGCAGCACTACAGATGCTACAGGACGCGCTGGCTGGCAAACTTGACTGGCAGAGCCGCCGTCAACGTAAACAGTCGCCACTGACACTGCCCAAGCTGGAAGCCATGATGTCGTTCACCACAGCCAAGGGCATGGTGTTTTCCGTTGCCGGCAAGCACTATCCGGCGCCCATGGCGGCGGTTAACGTTGTGGAAAAGGCTGCCGGTCTGGGGCGCGAAGAAGCCTTATTGGTAGAACATCAAGCCTTTATTCAACTGGCCAAAACAGATGTGGCCAAGGCGCTGATCGGCATCTTCCTCAATGACCAACAGGTCAAAGGCAAAGCCAAGAAGGCCGCCAAACAAGCCAAGAACATTGAACAAGCCGCGGTATTGGGCGCAGGCATTATGGGCGGCGGTATCGCCTACCAAAGTGCCAGCAAGGGTACGCCGATTGTGATGAAGGACATAGCGCAGAAGGCGCTGGATCTCGGCCTTAACGAGGCGGCCAAGCTACTGACGGCCCAGGTAGAGCGTGGTCGCTCCACCCCGGCCAAGATGGCCAAAGTGCTCAATAACATCACCCCATCGCTCGATTACAGCGCCGTCAAAGACGCCAATATAGTAGTAGAAGCGGTAGTAGAACATCCCAAGGTTAAGGCGACTGTGCTGGCCGAAGTCGAACAGCAGCTAGCTGCCGATGCCATCATAGCATCCAACACCTCAACCATCTCGATTAACCTGCTTGCCAAGAGTCTGAAAGACCCTTCCCGCTTCTGCGGTATGCACTTCTTCAACCCAGTGCACAAGATGCCTCTGGTGGAAGTGATCCGTGGTGAACACAGCTCGGAAGAAACCATCTCCTCTGTAGTGGCCTATGCCAGCAAGATGGGTAAGACGCCGATAGTGGTCAACGACTGCCCCGGCTTCTTCGTTAACCGGGTACTCTTCCCCTATTTCGCCGGTTTTAACGGCCTGCTGGCCGATGGTGCAGACTTTATCGCCGTCGACAAGGTGATGGAGAAACAGTTTGGTTGGCCTATGGGCCCGGCTTATCTGTTGGATGTAGTCGGTTTGGATACCGGCCATCACGCCCAGGCCGTCATGGCCGAAGGCTTCCCGGACCGTATGGGAAAAACAGGCAAAGACGCCATAGATATCATGTTTGGCCATGAACGCCTGGGGCAGAAGAACGGTAAAGGTTTCTACCAGTATTCTGTGGATAAGCGTGGTAAGCCGAAGAAAGACAAGGATCCTGTCAGCTACGAATTACTGCAGGCCGAATTCGGTGAACTCAAAGAGTTCAGCAGCGATGAAGTCATCGCCCGCACCATGATCCCCATGATTATTGAAACCGTACGCTGCCTGGAAGAAGGCATAGTAGCCACCCCGGCCGAAGCCGACATGGGTCTAGTATATGGTCTTGGCTTCCCACCATTCAGAGGCGGTGTGTTCCGCTATCTGGATACCATGGGCGTTGCCAACTTTGTCGCCCTGGCTGACAAATACGCCCACCTGGGGGGACTCTACCAGGTGACCGATGGCATGCGTGAACTGGCAGCCAACAACGGTTCTTACTATCAGGCCTAATTTGCGGAAAGGATTTTAACCATGAAACAAGCAGTTATCGTAGATTGCATTCGTACACCCATGGGCCGTTCCAAGGCCGGTGTTTTTAGAAATGTTCGTGCAGAGACACTCTCTGCCGAGTTGATGAAAGCCCTGCTGGTACGTAATCCCCAGTTAGATCCCGGCACCATAGAAGACGTTATCTGGGGCTGTGTGCAGCAGACTCTGGAGCAAGGTTTCAATATCGCCCGTAATGCCTCTCTGCTCGCGGGTATCCCCAAGCAGGTTGGCGCAGTTACCGTAAACCGTCTCTGTGGCTCATCCATGGAAGCCATTCACCAGGCAGCCAGGGCCATCATGACTGGCATGGGTGATACCTTCATCATTGGTGGTGTTGAACATATGGGTCATGTTCCCATGAGTCATGGGGTCGACTTCCACCCTGGCCTGGCTACCCGGGTTGCCAAGGCAGCCGGCATGATGGGACTGACGGCGGAAATGCTCGGTCGCATGCACGGTATCAGCCGTGAAATGCAGGATGAGTTTGCCGTGCGCTCGCACAAACGTGCGCATGCAGCCACAGTTGAAGGCCGTTTTGCCAGAGAAATCCAGGCTATCGAAGGCCATGATGCCAATGGTGCCTTGATCAAAATCGATTATGACGAAGTGATCCGCCCTGAAACCAGTATGGAATCGCTGGCGGGCCTGCGTCCCGTGTTTGACCCGGCCAACGGCACTGTTACCGCTGGTACCTCTTCGGCCCTGTCCGATGGCGCATCTGCCATGCTGGTGATGGAAGAAGAGAAAGCCAAGGCGCTGGGACTGCCTATCCGAGCTCGTATCAAGTCGATGGCGGTTGCCGGTTGTGACCCATCAATCATGGGCTATGGCCCGGTTCCTGCCACACAAAAGGCGTTGACTCGCGCAGGCCTCAGCATAGCGGATATCGATCTGGTTGAGCTGAATGAAGCCTTTGCCGCGCAGTCTCTGCCTTGCGTGAAAGACCTGGGTCTTATGGAGTTGGTCGATGAGAAGGTTAACCTCAATGGTGGTGCCATCGCTTTGGGTCACCCTCTGGGTTGCTCGGGAGCCCGTATCTCCACCACTTTGATCAATCTGATGGAGAGTAAGGACGCGACCTTGGGTCTGGCAACCATGTGTATTGGTCTCGGCCAAGGTATTGCCACTGTGTTTGAGCGTGTCTGAGTAAATATCAGCCAAGGCTGAGGGCGTATAAAAAGCAGCCCCTTTCAAGCGAACTCAAACGAAAACCGCTGCCTGGTCAGTTAAAGCCAAGCGGCGGTTTTTTATTGCCGTCAAATACTCAAGATTCCCCATCGTAATAGTTTGCTCTTAGTCCATTCTTCATCTTTACTTTCAGTAACTAATAACGGTGAAGAGAACATCATGCTCCAGACTGAACAGACACTGTTCGAGCAGATGCGGATCACTGAGCTGGAAATTGACTTCCGCAAATCCCTTTTTAATCTCGGCAGTCAGGACATCAAGGCTCTGCTTTCCTGCAAACCCATTATCGAACACAACATAGACAGGGTCGTAGACAGTTTTTATCAATTACAGACCAGTGTTTCCGAAATAGCCCTTCTAATTGGCGACTCAGACACTCTCGCTCGGTTGCGTACGGCACAAAGAAGGTATGTTATTGATTTATTTAGTGGTGTTTATGACCTTGAGTATGTTAACAACCGTCTGCGTATCGGTTTGGTACATAAACGTATCGGTGTGGAGCCCAAACTCTACTTGTCGGCGGTTCATACTCTAAAGTCGCTGCTCTACGAAGTATTGGCTACATCCATGACTAAGGAGCAAGAGTTTCAGGAAGCGAGAGTCGCCCTGGACAAGTTAATGTTGTTTGATGTGACCCTGGTATTCGATACCTACATTCGCAGCCTGGTTTCCGAAATAGAGAATGCCAAGTACAAGGCGGAGCAATACGCTCTCAGCATGGAGACCAAGGTAAAGCAGAGAACACAACAGTTGGAGGAGCTTTCGCGAACCGATCCCCTAACTGGGCTACTGAACGTGCGCCATCTGCAGGAAATAGCCACCAGAATCCTCCGAGCGGCACAAAGGAGAGCCGAGCCGGTCTCCGCCATCTATATGGATATAGATGACTTCAAAAACTTCAATGACACCCAAGGCCATAGACTAGGGGATGAAGTTCTCTGCACTGTCGCCAATGCGATAAAAAATACAGCCAGATTGGAGGACTGCTGCTTCCGTTATGGCGGAGATGAGTTCTGTATCATACTGCCCAACTGCCGCGAAGATCAGGCCAGAGAAGTATTTATCGACCGACTCAGGCAGTATCTACAACAATCACTCAAAGAGGTTTCTCTTAGTGTCGGTATTGCCGAAACCGGTCCCTATGAATATATGGAGCCCATGGCATTAATCCATCTGGCCGACGAGCGCATGTATGCCTATAAACGTTCCCGTAAGCAGAATACGACAGCAGAAACCGGCGGAGATCCGGAGACCGAAGATACAGTTAAGAGCTCAGAGTTGGATTAAGCACAGAACTATGTTCCACGTGGAACAATGCGGTGGAGCACAAAAAATAGCTGCCAACTTGGTTTGACCGCTGCCTTGGAGTAATATTAGCCACTTCTGTTGTTCTCGTTGTAAGAGGTTATATGAGTCAGGTCTTCGCCAGTGCCCAACATCAACTGGATGCTTTAGGTTTGAGGTGTCCGGAACCTGTCATGATGGTTCGTAAAAAGGTCCGTCACATGGCCGAAGGAGAAACGCTACTCATCATCGCCGATGATCCGGCTACCACCAGAGATATTCCCAGCTTTTGCCAGTTTATGGACCACACCTTGGTGGCCAGTCAAACGGATAACCTGCCTTATCAATATTTGATTAAGAAGGGTCTCTAATTAACTCCATCAGGAAGGAACCTATGATTACCCTGCTCGCTATCGCCCATAAAAAGCAAAGAAACGCCCCGATGGATTTATTGCCTTATGCCGAAGTCAGTTTGGCCCAGGGTGTAGAGGGCGACGTTTTCGGTAAACCGGGGAAGCGTCAGGTGACGCTGTTGTCTCAACAACAGTGGCAACAAGCCTGTGCTCAATTGCAGACAGAGCTTCCCTGGACGAGCCGCAGAGCCAACTTGCTGCTGGATGGTCTGGAGTTTGCACCTGAGTTGGTGGGTAAATACCTGAAGATTGGTGAGCAACTGGTACTTGAACTTACCGGAGAAACTGACCCCTGCGGCAAAATGGAGCGAGCATACCCAGGGTTGGAAGCAGCATTAACGCCTGCTTGGCGTGGTGGCTGTACCGCCAAAGTGATCAATCCAGGGAAAATCAGGCCTCAGGACCCGGTTCAGTTACTCGATAGCTGGCCAAATCGCAACTTAGACTTATAAAAAATGGAAAACCAATTGATACAGTATTGAGGTTTTACTGTTAACAAATTTGTGAGATAACAGACAGTCGGTAACCGATAACTAAAATAAGGCCGCTGTCATGTTGAGACCTAAACTAACCCCTCTGTACACAGCTGTTTCATTGCTCTTTTCAGCTTCGGCATTCAGTGACGATCAAGCCCCCAAGTGGGATGTCAATGCCCCGCTGAATGCTCCTCTTGAACAAGCCAAAATTCAGGTATCTGAAGGTACCTGGATGAATCTGAGCCTGAGCCCGGATGGCAAATATCTGGTTTTTGATCTGCTGGGTGACATCTACAGAATTCCCGCTCAGGGCGGTGAAGCCAAACCTCTGGCACAAGGTATAGCCTGGCAGATGCAACCTGTCTATAGCCCAGATGGCAAATACATTGCCTTTACGTCAGATCAGGATGGAGGCGACAACATCTGGGTAATGAATGCTGACGGCAGTAATCCGCGTCCGGTAACCAATGAAACATTCCGCCTGCTCAACAGCCCGGCCTGGAGCCCAGATTCCCAGTATCTGGTGGCGCGAAAGCACTTCACAGCCAGCCGCAGTCTAGGAGCCGGGGAAGTCTGGCTTTATCATATTGCCGGTGGCGAAGGAGTTAAACTCACCGACCGGCCAAATGATCAGAAAGACTTGGGTGAACCCGCCTATTCCCCTGACGGCCGATATATCTACTTCAGCCAAGATGCCACCCCAGGCAAGACCTTTCACTACTCCAAAGACTCGGTCAAAGGCATATACAAGATAAAACGCTACGATACCCAAACCGGGGATATCGAAGTGCTTATCGAAGGCACAGGTGGTGCTATCAGGCCTACTCCGAGCCCTGATGGTAAACAGTTGGCCTATATCAAACGCGACGGTTTTCAGTCAACCTTATACCTGTTGGATCTTGTTTCCGGTAAAGAGCAAAAGCTCTATGGTAACCTTGACAGAGACATGCAGGAAACCTGGGCGATACACGGTGTCTATCCCACTATGGCCTGGAGCCCAGATAGTGCAGAGATCTATTTCTGGGCAAAAGGCAAAATCCACAAACTCGAATTGGCTTCCAAGCAAGCGGCAGAGATCCCATTCAATGTCACCACAGAACTTGCTGTGCAACCGGCGGTGCGCTTTAAGCAGGATATAGATCAGCAACAACTGGATGTCAAAATGCTGCGCATGGCTCAGGTGTCGCCAGATGGAACCAAAGTCATCTACGAAGCTCTGGGAAAAATCTGGGTAAAGCAACTTCCGGACGGCAAACCGAAACGCCTGACCCGTTTGGATGAACAGTTGGAAGAGTTATTCCCTCAATGGTCCCGTGACGGTAAGCGAGTGGTGTTTACCACATGGAATGATCAGCAACAAGGCAGCGTTAGAACCATCAGTGCCCGAGGAGGAAAAACCACAACACTTACACAAGAGCCGGGGAAATATATCGAGCCCACCTTCTCTCCCGATGGCAAACAAGTTGTGTTTCGTAAAATTGCCGGTGGCTATATTACCCCCAAAACTTGGAGTCAGGATCCCGGGCTCTACCTGGTTGACAGCAATGGTAAAGGACTAAAGAAACTCTCAGCTCAGGGCTTCCAACCACAGTTTGGTGCCGACAACGACAGAGTCTACTTTATGGAGAATGGTGAAACGCCGCAGCTAGCCTCTATATCGCTTAGTGGTTTCGATAAGCGGGTACACTACACCAGCAAACACGCCACAGAATTCAGGGTATCTCCCGATGGTAAGCAACTCGCATTTGCCGAACGTTTCCGTGTTTGGGTCACCCCATTCGCCAAGCATGGTGAAACCGTTGATATCGGGCCTAAGGCGACTAATTTACCAGTAACACAGCTCAGTACCCGCGCCGGTGAGAGTATCAGTTGGGGCGCCAACAGCGATCAACTCTATTGGACCCTTGGCCCAGAACTCTATCAAGTGAGCCTGAATAACGACTATCGAGAGAAGAATGCTAAGGACAAGGTCCAAGTTACTGAGATTGGTTTTCAGACAGAGATAGATGTTCCACGTGGAACAATCGCTTTCGTCGGCGGTAAGATCATCACAATGGAGAATGATAGGGTAATAGATAAGGGAGTGGTGTTGGTGAAAGATAACCATATCCTAGCCGTGGGTGAAGCCGACATGGAAATTCCGGATGATGCCATGCTAGTGGATATTTCAGGTAAGACACTGATGCCAGGTCTGTTTGACGCCCATGCCCATGGCGCTCAAGGTGAAAGCGAAATCATCCCCCAGCAGAACTGGCAGCTATATGCCGGCTTGGCCTTGGGGGTTACCAGCATCCATGACCCCTCCAATGACACTACCGAAATTTTTGCTGCCAGCGAGCAACAAAAAGCCGGAAAGATTGTTGGCCCGCGAATCTTCTCAACCGGCACCATACTCTATGGTGCCAACTTACCTGGCTACACCAGCCACATAGACTCATTGGATGATGCCAAATTCCACCTCGAACGACTTAAAAAAGTCGGTGCTTTCAGCGTCAAGAGCTATAACCAACCCAGACGCAATCAGCGTCAACAAGTCATAGCCGCAGCCAGAGAACTGGAGATGATGGTGGTTCCAGAAGGAGGAAGCCTGCTGCAACATAATCTCACCATGATTGCCGATGGTCACACCACAGTGGAACACTCCCTGCCGGCTGCAGCAATCTACGACGACATTAAGCAGTTCTGGAGCCAAACCCAAGTGGGTTACACCCCCACCTTGGTAGTGGCCTATGGCGGCATTTCGGGCGAAAACTATTGGTACGACAAGACTGATGTCTGGGCTCATCCACGATTGTCAAAATATGTTCCAGCCGATCTGTTGCGGGCTCGCTCCATGAGAAGGCCTACCGCACCGGATGAACATTATAACCACTTCAATGTGGCCAGAGTCGCCAATGAGGTGAATCAATTGGGGATTCATCCCAACATTGGTGCCCATGGTCAGCGCGAAGGCTTGGCAGCTCATTGGGAGATGTGGATGTTTGCCCAGGGCGGTATGAGCAATATGGAAGTGCTGAAGACAGCAACGCTTTATCCCGCCAAGACCTTCGCTATGGACCATCAGCTTGGTTCAATTAAGCCGGGCAAATTAGCCGACCTTATTGTTATCGACGGTAACCCACTAGAAGATATTAGGGTCACAGACAGAGTCACTCATACTATGGTCAATGGCAAACTCTATGATGCCGAAACCATGAATCAACTCAATGGTGATAAGAAGCAGCGTCAGCCCTTCTTCTTTGAAGAGATTTAAAAAAAGATTAAGCCCGACGTAAAACGGAAGGATGTTCCACGTGGAACATCCTTTTATTTTATAAGCAGTAGCAGTACCAAAGATAACAGTAGGTAGCTAACAAGCGCCGGCAACAGGAAGCGGATGAGTGTAGGCATGATGGCTTGTTTGCCAAAGCTGAGTCGTAGTAAAGTATCACCCACCCGAACGGCCCACAAGTTCACCAGCGCCAGAGTAGGCAATGTAAATAGCGCTCCAATAAACACACTAACGCCATCACTAAGCGTCAATAATCGACCCAAGGCAAATGCGATAAACATCCAGAATAGCATGCACAATGGCAGATAGATTATCGTCGCAAAGGGCCCTGGCCCCGGACCAGAACTGAACAGTAGCAGCAAAAAACGGCGACGCCGGGAAAATTTAATCATGGGGATAACAACAGCAATCCAACAGATGATCGTTGACCATGCCTACAGCCTGCATAAAGGCATAGCAAATTGTCGGGCCACAGAAGTTAAACCCGAGTTTTTTCAGCGCCTTGGACATAGCCTCCGACTCTGGTGTTTGAGCCGGAACCTGAGTCAGGGTTTCAAAGCGATTCACTTTGGGTACCCCGCCGACAAAACCCCAAAGAAATTCTGAAAAATCATTACCTTGTTCCACAAATGCCAGATATGCCTTGGCGTTTCGAACTATGGAATTCACCTTGGCTCGATTGCGCACTATCCCTGGGTCTTGTAGCAATTCCTCTATCTTGGCTTGGTCGAACCCGGCAATGACTTGGGGATCAAACCCGGCAAAAGCGCGTTCATAGTTGGCCTGCTTTTTGAGAATGGTCAGCCACGACAAACCAGCCTGCTGACCATCGAGACAGAGCTTGGCAAACAGTTCTTTGGCATCGTAAACCGGCCTTCCCCATACCTTGTCGTGATATTCCTGATAGAGAGGATCATCAGTCACCCAGCCACAACGAACTATATCCATTACTCAAAATCCCTTAAATCGTTAAATCCGATAAAAAATAACCTACATAAGCCTATATCGACAAGGTATAATCGAAACCATTTTCTATTAATAGCTGACAGCAGTAGATATGACGACGAAACACGACGTGAAGACATTCCAGGGTTTTATCTTAACCCTGCAAGAATACTGGGCGCAGCAAGGTTGCGCCATAGTTCAACCCCTGGACATGGAGGTCGGTGCCGGCACCTTCCATCCACAAACCTTTTTGCGTTCATTGGGCCCAGAGCCGATGAGCAGCGCGTATGTCCAACCATCGCGCCGCCCTACCGACGGCCGCTATGGTGAAAACCCCAACCGTCTTCAGCACTACTATCAGTTTCAGGTCGTATTGAAACCTTCACCGGATAATATTCAGGAGCTGTACCTGGGCTCACTGCAGGCCCTGGGTGTAGACCCAAGTATCCATGATATCCGTTTCGTTGAAGACAACTGGGAATCACCTACCCTGGGTGCTTGGGGCCTGGGCTGGGAAGTTTGGCTCAACGGTATGGAAGTCAGCCAGTTCACCTATTTCCAACAGGTTGGTGGCCTCGAATGTAGCCCGGTAACCGGCGAAATCACCTATGGTCTAGAACGTCTTGCCATGTATATTCAAGGCGTAGACAGCGTCTATGATCTGGTGTGGACCGACGGCCCAATGGGAAGGATCACCTATGGTGACGTGTTCCACCAAAACGAAGTGGAGCAGTCGACCTACAACTTTGAACATGCCGATGTCGACTTCCTGTTCGGTCTGTTCGATCAGTGCGAAAAAACCTGTCAGCACCTGCTTTCACTGGAAAAACCTCTGCCTCTGCCCGCTTATGAGCAAGTGATGAAGGCCTCACATGCCTTCAACCTGCTCGATGCCCGTCACGCCATCTCTGTGACCGAGCGTCAGCGCTACATCCTGCGGGTGCGCACCATGGCCAAGGCGGTAGCCGAAGCTTATTACCAGGCGCGTGAAGCCCTGGGCTTCCCAATGTGCAAGTGAGGTAGAACTAATGAATTTTGACAACTTACTCATAGAGATAGGTACCGAAGAACTGCCACCAAAAGCTTTGCGCACTCTGGCAGAGTCTTTTGTAAACAACTTCTGCGAAGAGCTGGACAAGGCCGAACTCAGCTATAGCAAGGCACACTGGTATGCCGCTCCGCGCCGTTTGGCGCTCTACGTAGAGCAACTGGCCCTGGCACAACAGGATAAAGTGGTTGAGAAAAGAGGCCCAGCGGTCAGTTCAGCCTTTGATGCCGAAGGCAAGCCAACCAAGGCCGCCG
Organism: Shewanella algae; assembly: GCF_009183365.2. Classification (NCBI taxonomy): domain Bacteria; kingdom Pseudomonadati; phylum Pseudomonadota; class Gammaproteobacteria; order Alteromonadales; family Shewanellaceae; genus Shewanella; species Shewanella algae. Next base: position 9,695 of record NZ_CP068230.1, on the reverse strand, counting down.
AAGGCTGGGCCCGCGGCAATGGTATCAGCGTTGCCGAAGCCGAGCGTCTGGTTACAGACAAGGGGGAATGGCTGCTGCACCGCGCCAAGGTTGAAGGTGTGACCACTGAAAGCCTGATCCCGGCCATGGCCCAGCGCGCCCTGGACAAGCTGCCTATCCCCAAGCCTATGCGCTGGGGCAGCAACAAGACTCAATTTATCCGCCCCGTGCATACAGTTACCATGTTGTTGGGTGACAAGCTGGTTGCCGGTGAGCTGTTGGGTATCACCTCGGCGCGTACCGTTCGTGGTCACCGCTTTATGGGTGAAGCCAGCTTCGAGCTGGATCATGCCGACAACTACCTCAGCAGCTTGAAAGAGCGCGGCAAGGTGATTGCCGACTATCAGGCCAGAATGGATATAATCAAGACAGACGCCGAAAAAGCCGCTGCCGAGTTGGGTGGCCGTGCCGATATCGCCGACGAACTGCTTGAAGAAGTCGCCTCCTTGGTTGAATGGCCTGTGGTACTGACAGCGGCTTTCGAAGAGAAGTTTTTGCAGGTGCCCGCCGAAGCACTGGTCTACACAATGAAAGGCGATCAGAAATACTTCCCGGTATTTGATGGCAACAATAAGCTGATGCCCAACTTCATCTTTGTGACCAATATTGAGTCCAAAGATCCGGCGCAAATCATTGCCGGAAATGAGAAAGTTGTCCGCCCTCGCCTGGCCGATGCCGAATTCTTCTTTAACACAGATAAAAAGCAATCACTCGAGTCCCGCATTGCCAGCCTGGAAACCGTGGTATTCCAGAAGCAATTGGGCACCCTTAAAGACAGAGTGGAGCGCATCTCCTGTGTGGCCGAAGCCATTGCGGCCAAAATCGATGCCAACCAAGCCGATGCCAAGCGGGCCGGTCTGTTGTCCAAGGCCGATTTGATGACCAATATGGTTATGGAATTTACCGACACCCAAGGCACCATGGGTATGCATTACGCGCGCCTCGAAGGGGAAACCGAAGCCGTTGCACTGGCATTGGAAGAACAGTACAAGCCCAAGTTCTCCGGTGATACTGTGCCTACAGCGCCGGTATCCTGCGCCGTTGCACTGGCAGAGAAGCTGGATACCCTGAGCGGGATATTCGGTATCGGCCAGGCTCCTAAAGGCGCTGCCGACCCCTTTGCCCTGCGCCGCGCGGCCATAGGTGTACTGAGGATCATTGTTGAGAACAAACTGCCACTGGATCTGGTCGAGCTGATAGCCAGCGCCATCAAGGCCCACGGCAGCAACCTCAGCAATCAGAACTGCGCCGAAGAGGTGCTGGAATTCCTGATGGGCCGTTTCCGCGCCTGGTATCAGGATAAAGGCATCAGTACCGATGTAATTCTGGCGGTTCTGGCCCGTCGTCCGACTCGTCCGGCCGACTTTGACAGCCGTATCCAGGCCGTCAGCCATTTCCGCAGCCTGGAGCAAGCCGCCTCTCTGGCCGCAGCCAACAAGCGGGTTTCCAATATTCTCGCCAAGGTTGAAGGTGAATTACCAAGCGAAGTCGATACTGCCCTGCTGCAGGAAGATGCCGAGAAGGCCCTGAATCAAGTTCTGAGCTCACTTCAGCCACAACTTGAGCCCTTGTTTGCCAAAGGGGAATATCAACAAGGATTGACCCTGCTATCGACGCTGAAAGAGCCGGTAGATACCTTCTTTGAAGATGTGATGGTAATGGCCGACGATGAGGCGCTGCGCCGCAATCGTCTGGCACTGCTGAACCAGCTGCGGAATCAGTTCCTGCGAGTGGCCGATATATCACTGTTGCAGTGATGGCAGTTGCAGTGATGCCAAACAGCTAAAAAACGCGCCGAAAGGCGCGTTTTTTCATTTTATTTCAAGCAGTTTCTGATGCCACTGTTCAAACATTTCCCGGCTGATATTGGCTTCCTTCAACAAGGCATCCAGCAATTCCGGGGGCAACTTATCCTCTTCCACCAGCATAGAGCATTCACTGATCAGATTGGCTTGCCAAATCAGCTGGCTTAAACGGTTTTCCGGCTTGGCACCGACATTGGCCAGAGGTTGCAGTACAATCTCAAATGCCTTGGGTAACTGCCAGCAACTCACCAGCAGGCTACTCAATGACAAGGAGCGCGCCGTCATCACCTGACGGAACAGCCAGGACTTGGGCTGCTCGCCAGGGTCGGCCTGATTGAAAGCATCGAGCAACAGCTTGAAGATGGCTATCTTGCCAACATCGTGCAGCAGCCCCACCATAAAAGCTGTATCCGGTTCTTCGGTTTCCAGCTCTCCGGCCAGGAAAGCCACCTGTAGTGAATGGCGCCACAAATGGGCCCCAAAACGGCGAAAGTAGATGGGTTTGATATCTATCATCTCTTTCATCATGCAGGTAGTCACTATCCGTCTCAGTCTGTTGCTGCCCAGTTGAACCAGAGCCTGCTGGAGACTGGTTATCTGCCGCTCGCTGCGGCGAAAAGCCGCCGAGTTACAGATGCGGATCACCTCGGCACTCAATACGGGATCTTGCTGAATCAGTACCACTATATCCTGACTATCAAATTCTGGATCGCTGAGTTTGTTGTCCAGCTCCAGTATACGACCAGGGATCTGCAGTACAGAATCGGCAATCTGCTGCGGTGAGGCCAGTGCCTGCTCAATATCGCTCATGACTCGCTTTTCGAGTTTATTGGCAACGCCACCGCTATTCTGGCTGCTGACGGAGAACAGTAAACTGTAAAACAGTGCAGTAGCATCGACGGCAGCCACCAGCTCGTCAGCCTCAGTCTCCCGCGAGCGGCTCAATGCTTGCTGCTCATGCTGGATATTGGGCGGGGCTTCGTTGAAGCTTTTTGGTCGCTCTACTTCAACGTTTTCCCTGACATTAAACAGTTTCCTGAAGATTCCTATCACTTGATTTCCTGCGCAATTATTCCACCCCAGATGGTTCAGTATAATCGCTATTTCCTAAAGTTAACGCGGTAAACACCCAGTAAAAAATCCACCTGCATAGCAGGTGGCTTTGAACAGCCCCCTAGAAGGGGGCTAAAAGAATTACCCATCCAAACCAAGCTTGATCTGGCCGTTTGATTCCTCTGCCTCTACTTTCTGTTGATACCTTACATATCTACGAATGATCTCTTCGTTTGCTCCCACTGAATCTACAAAGTAGCCTCTTTGCCAAAAGTGGTTACCCCATAATTTATGCTTTCGTAAGTAAGGGAATTTGTTAAACAGTCTTATCGCAGTTCTTCCCTTTAAAAAACCTACGTACTCCGAGACACTCAAGCTTGGCGGAAGTCTCACCAGTAAGTGAACATGGTCTATCTGGACATTTAGCTCTACTATCCGGCACTTCTTCATGCCGCTATAGATATAAATACTGCGACAAACCTCCTGTCCAACTCGGCCCTTCAAGATCCTGTGTCTATACTTTGGCGTCCATACAATGTGATACTGACAGCGATAGAAGACGTGCGATGCACTTTCATATCGGCTCATACTGCTTACTCCTTGATTTGCTGGTAACAAACCGAGTCAGTATGCAGTATGGGCACTCTTCGGGCTGAGCCCCGACTTGACGATCACCACCTCCATAGGAGGTGGTTTTAGGGTGACAATAAAAAAGGAAGGCCTGAGGCCTTCCTTTTAAAGATAACAAGCTGTTTGATTAAACGTCGAGGTTAGCCACGTTGAGGGCGTTGGCTTCGATAAAGTCGCGTCTTGGCTCAACCTGATCGCCCATCAGAGTGGTAAACAGCTGATCGGCCGCTATCGCATCTTCAATGGTGACCTGCAACATGCGGCGGCTCTCGGGATCCATGGTGGTTTCCCATAGCTGCTCTGGGTTCATTTCACCCAGTCCTTTATAGCGCTGGATATAGAGACCGCGCTTGGACTCAGCAATCAGCCAGTCAAGTGCTTCAACAAAACTGCTGACCTCTTTGACCCGCTCACCGCGTTTAACATAGCCGCCGTCTTCAATCAGATCACAGATCTGCTCACCCAGCTTGGCGATACGCTCATAATCGCTGGAATGGAAGAAGTCATAACCAAACAGATAATGGGTATCTATACCGTGTTTGCGCACAATGAGCTGCGGCAGATACACCTTACGCTCTGGATCCAGCACAGTTTCCATCTTGTAGATAACGCCGCCATTCTCTTCATCTTCAAGATCCTGCAGCAGGCCTTTGCACCAAGTGGTCATAGCGGCCTCGTCGGCCAGCATTTCGGCGGTCACCCGTGGACGATACAGCATGCGGTTGGTCACATTGGTTGGATAACGCTTTTCCAAGCGCTCGATGATGGCTTCCACTTCGCGATACTGATTAACCAGACGCTCCAGGCCTTCACCTGACATGGCCGGTGCATCCTTGGATGGATAGATGCAGCCGCCATCAAGAGCCTGAGTGGTCAAGTATTCAGTCAATGCCGGTTCATCTTTCAGATACTGCTCCTGCTTGCCTTTCTTCACTTTGAACAAAGGAGGCTGGGCAATATAAACAAAGCCACGCTCGATCAGCTCAGGCATCTGACGGAAGAAGAAGGTCAACAGCAGCGTACGAATGTGCGAGCCGTCGACGTCAGCATCCGTCATGATGATGATGTAGTGGTAACGGGTTTTTTCCGGATCATATTCATCACGGCCGATACCGCAGCCAAGGGCAGTGATAAGAGTCGCCACTTCCTGAGAAGACAGCATCTTGTCGAAGCGAGCCTTCTCTACGTTAAGAATTTTACCCTTGAGTGGCAAAATAGCCTGGTTCTTTCTGTTTCGGCCCTGTTTGGCACTACCGCCGGCCGAATCACCCTCCACTATGTAGATTTCAGAAAGACCTGGGTCTTTTTCCTGACAGTCAGCCAATTTACCCGGCAAACCACCCAAATCCAGGGCTCCTTTACGACGGGTCATCTCGCGGGCCTTACGGGCCGCTTCACGGGCGCGGGCAGCGTCAATAATCTTGCCAACAATCATCTTGGCATCGGCTGGGTTTTCCAGCAGATAGTCATTCAGCTTCTCACCCATGGTCTGTTCCACGGCGCCTTTGACCTCACTGGAAACCAGCTTGTCTTTGGTTTGGGAGCTGAACTTGGGGTCAGGAACCTTCACAGAAACCACTGCGGTCAGGCCTTCACGGGCATCATCACCTGTGGCGTTGGTCTTGCCCTTCTTGTTGAAACCCTCATTCTCCATGTAGTTGTTCAGGTTACGGGTCAATGCCGCCCGGAAACCTGCCAGGTGAGTACCACCATCACGCTGGGGAATGTTGTTGGTAAAACAGAAAATGCTTTCCTGGAAACCGTCGTTCCACTGCATGGCCACTTCAACAGTGATGCCATCATCCCGCTCTTGGGAGAAGTGGAATACATCCTTATTCACCGGAGTCTTGTTACGGTTCAGGTACTCTACGAAGGCCTTGATACCGCCCTCATAGTGGAAAAACTCATCTTTGTTGTCGCGCTCGTCAATAAGACGGATACCCACGCCTGAGTTCAGGAATGAAAGCTCGCGAATACGTTTGGCCAACAGCTCATAATGAAACTCGGTATCAGTAAAGGTTTCATGGCTGGGCCAGAAACGAATTTCAGTACCTGTCTTGGTTGCTTCACCGATTTCCTTGATAGGCTCTTGCGGCTCACCGTGCTTGTAGAACTGCTCATAAACCTTGCCATCGCGGCGAATGGTCAACTGCAGCTTTTCCGACAAGGCGTTAACCACTGACACACCCACACCGTGCAAACCACCGGAAACTTTATAGGAGTTGTCGTCGAACTTACCGCCGGCGTGCAGCACTGTCATAATAACCTGGGCAGCCGATACCCCTTCTTCAGGGTGAATGGCAACCGGAATACCACGACCATCATCTTTGACAGATACAGAGCCATCAACATGGATGGTGATCACTATGTCACTGCAGTGGCCCGCCAAAGCTTCATCGATAGAGTTATCGACGACTTCGAATACCATGTGATGCAGACCCGTGCCATCGTCGGTATCACCAATATACATCCCAGGTCTTTTACGTACCGCATCAAGGCCCTTAAGGACCTTGATACTCGAAGAATCGTAACTGTTCTCTGACATATTATTCTCTCATCGGTTATTCAATGACCGTTACCCGCCCCTGTTCCACCTGAAAAATCCGGCTTGGGGGCGTGCTTAATGAATCTGATATTGCTGCCGGGTCAATCGCAGTGACAAACACTTGCGCCCCGGTTTCGCTCAACTGCCGCAGCAATAACTTCCTGTGTTTCGCATCCAACTCTGACGGCAGATCGTCGACCAGATAGATACTATTCTTATCTATTTGTTGTTTAAGCAACTTTCCTTGTGCTATTCGCAGTGCACACACCAACAACTTCAGCTGACCACGGGACAAAGCATCCTGAGCGGGTAGATTACCCACTCTGAGTCTCAAGTCGGCTTTATGGGGGCCACTGACGGTGTGCCCCATGGATAGATCCCGGGAATAAGACGCCTGTAACAGGGTCGAAAACTCAGTTTTACTATCCCAACCACGGGTAAAGGAAACCTTGATATCAACCTGTGGTAAAAACTCCCCGATTATACCCTTAAGTAGCTCATTTAACGAGTCTACATATGCCTTTCGTATCTCGGTGACCAACTCGGTATAACGGATAAAATCCCGGTCCCAGTATGCGATTTGCTGGTAGGCTGCACCGTCCTTAAGTAATTGATTACGTTGCTTGAGGATCCGCCTTACATTGACCCAGGCCTGATAAAACTGGGGATCGCAATGAAACGCGCCCCAATCGATAAACTGGCGCCTGGCCTTGGGGCCTTCAAACAACAGTGAAAAGCTCTCTGGGGTGATTACCTGAATAGGCAGGGTGTCGGCCAGCACAGACAGGCGCTTTATCTTCTCGCCATCCATTCTGACCTCGGTTTCGCCGCTGCGAAACCGCCGCAGCCCCAACTTACTGTCACCGGAGGGCAGGCTCAAATTGGCAAACAGGGTCAACTGATCCTGTTGGTTATTGATCACCCTCTGAGACAGATGACTGCGAAACGAGCGCCCCATCCCCAGAAAGTAAATCGCCTCCAGGACACTGGTTTTGCCACTGCCATTTTGGCCGTAAATAAGATTCAGCCCAGTGCCGGGGAGCAGTTGGGCTGAATCGATATTACGAAAAGCTTGAATATTGAGACGAGTTAGACTCATTTATGGCCCAAAGTCGCCCCTAGAGGCGCATCGGCATCACCACGTACATGGAGTCTTCCTCGACGTGGTTTTCAATCAAGGCACTGGAGTTACCATCACTGAGGGTAATCCTGACTTCATCGGCCTTGAGACCATTGAGCACATCCAGCAGATAAGAGACGTTGAAGCCGATTTCGAGCGGCTGACCGGCGTAATCCACATCGATTATCTCTTCGGCTTCTTCCTGCTCCGGGTTATTGGCGGTGATCTTGAGCAGCGCATTTTCCAGCTGCACCCTGACACCACGGAATTTCTCATTGGACAGGATAGAAGCCCGCAATAGTGCTTGCTTAAGCTGATTGCGACTGGCCAGCACTATCTTGTCGCCGCCTTTGGGCAATACCCGGCGATAATCCGGGAAGCGGCCATCCACCAGCTTACTGGTGAACACGGCGCTGGCGGTGGTAGCACGAATGGCGTTATCACCAATGGCAATATGGATATCCTGATCTTCACTGTCCAGTAGGCGAGCCAGCTCCATCACCCCTTTACGAGGCACGATCACCTGATTTTCCGGCAAAGAGGCTGCTATTTCTCTGTGACTCAGAGCCAAGCGGTGGCCGTCTGTTGCAATGGCGCGCAGTACATTACCCTCGGTTTCCAGCAGCAAACCGTTGAGATAGTAACGCACATCCTGGTTGGCCATGGAAAACTGAGTGGCGTCTATCAGTGACTTGAGTGTGCCCTGCTTGAGGTTAAATTCGATGGCGGGCTGGAAACTCTCGACATTGGGGTATTCTTCCGCCGGTAGCGTCGCCAACGAGAAACGGCTGCGACCGCTGCGAAGCAGCCACTTGTTTTCCTGCTGTTCGATTTTGATTTCGCTCTGCTCAGGCAGTGACTTGACGATATCGAGCAGTTTCTTGGCCGGCACTGTGGTGCGACCTTCCTGCACTTCGCCACTGACCTCGGCACTGCCGACCAGTTCCACCTCAAGATCTGTACCCGTCATCTTGAGTGAGTGATTACTTACTTCCACCAGGAGGTTTGCCAGAATAGGCAAGTTATGGCGTCTTTCCACCGCGCCACTGACCAACTGGAGCGGCTTTAATAGGGCATCCCTATCGATCGAAAATTTCATGGTCCTGTTCCCTGATTAAGAAGATAAGGTTCTAATCAAGTTGGCATAATCTTCTTTAATGTCGTGACTCTCTTCCCGCAGCTGTGCAATCTTGCGGCAGGCATGCAACACAGTTGTATGGTCACGACCACCAAAAGCATCCCCTATCTCAGGTAAGCTCTGATTGGTTAATTCTTTAGATAACGCCATGGCCATCTGCCTCGGTCTCGCCACACTGCGGGAACGGCGCTTGGACAGCATATCGGCCATCTTGATCTTGTAGTATTCAGCCACTGTTTTCTGAATGTTGTCTATAGTGACTAATTTTTCCTGCAGAGCCAAGAGGTCACGCAAGGCTTCGCGCACAAAATCAATGGTTATTGGCCGACCGGTAAAGTTGGCATTGGCGATAACCCGGTTCAATGCCCCTTCCAGTTCACGCACGTTGGAGCGTAAGCGCTTGGCGATGAAGAAGGCCACTTCATCCGGCAAGTTGATCCCACTCTCCTGCGCCTTGCGCATCAAAATGGCGACCCGGGTTTCCAGCTCAGGCGGCTCGATGGCCACGGTAAGACCCCAGCCAAAGCGCGACTTGAGCCGATCTTCCACACCGTCGATCTCTTTCGGATAACGATCCGATGTCAAAATGATCTGGTGATTGCCTTCAAGCAAGGCATTAAAGGTGTGGAAAAACTCTTCCTGGGATCTGTCTTTATTGGCAAAAAACTGAATGTCATCGATAAACAGAGCATCAACACTGCGATAGTAACGCTTGAAGTCTTCGATGGCATTGTTTTGCAACGCCTTGACCATGTCCTGCACAAAACGCTCTGAGTGCATATAAACCACTTTGGCGTTAGGATTATTCTTGATAATGCCGTTGCCTACGGCGTGCAGTAGGTGAGTCTTACCCAAACCGGTACCGCCATATAGAAACAGAGGGTTATAGGCACCACCCGGGTTTTCAGCCACCTGCAATGCGGCCGCCTTACCCAGTTGGTTGGACTTACCTTCAACAAAGTTGTCGAATTGGTAAGTGGGGTTAATATTGCTGCGATAGCTGTGGTTTACGGCTGGTTCTGCGGCAGTATTAAAGGTTGCACCTTTACCGGCCGCACTCTTGGGAGCACTGACAGAGGCCTTGGTCGCAGTTGGGGTCTGAACCTGGGGCTTGGCCGACGGACGACTACCTATATCAAACCTGAGTTTTGGCGCATCATTGCCCAAATGCTCAGTAAAAAACTGATTGATAATGTTGAGATATTTATCCCGAACCCAATCAAGCACGAACCGGTTTGGTGCATAGATCACCAGGGTATCCCCATCCATTTCGGCCTGTAACGGTCTGATCCACATACTGAATTGTTGAGCAGAAAGCTCATCTTGCAGTCGTCCGATACATTGTTGCCAAAGTGAAACCGCCAC